>JBCNVC010000250.1:0-1164 GCA_039630395.1 Candidatus Kryptonium sp.
TGAATCGAACCTGTGAGGGATTGAAACTAGACATACACAAAATCTTTATTTTGTTTGCATTCTTCATGTTTGAATCGTACCTGTGAGGGATTGAAACTGGTAAATGAATTATAAAATTGTGATTTTTTTCGTTAGTTTGAATCGAACCTGTGAGGGATTGAAACTACTGCCCCGAAGTCATGCACCACTGCTTCGGGGTTTCGTTTGAATCGAACCTGTGAGGGATTGAAACAATATTTCATTATCTTCTCTTTGTCAAGCGTATACTCGTTTGAATCGAACCTGTGAGGGATTGAAACCGAATAACTTTGAAGACTTTGTTTAAAGCGGTTCTTCTGTTTGAATCGAACCTGTGAGGGATTGAAACAACAAAATCGCAAATCACAAACTCAAAACCGCAAGACCGTGTTTGAATCGAACCTGTGAGGGATTGAAACTATATCAAAGCGTGAGTTTCCTCGTGAGCGACGCCCCGTTTGAATCGAACCTGTGAGGGATTGAAACTTTGGAGAACTCAAAACTTTTCCAAATTTAGATTTAATGTTTGAATCGAACCTGTGAGGGATTGAAACGCACCTCTTTAATTGTTCCAATTTTCAGTCCGTATTTCGTTTGAATCGAACCTGTGAGGGATTGAAACTCCCAAGAAGAGCAGGTGTTGACTAATCCTAAACCCCGTTTGAATCGAACCTGTGAGGGATTGAAACAGCGTTACTATGTTTTCTTTGAAAGTTATATTTCTTATGTTTGAATCGAACCTGTGAGGGATTGAAACGAACATTAGAAATCGTTCCTTTGGCAAGTTTTTGTTTGTTTGAATCGAACCTGTGAGGGATTGAAACTTTAATCTATCAAAGTAATAAACCTTCTCTCTTGGGTTTGAATCGTACCTGTGAGGGATTGAAACTAAATTGCTATTACCTGGGAGTTAAAATAAATATTTAGTTTGAATCGTACCTGTGAGGGATTGAAACGAAGAGGCGCTTCTAGATAGATTTGACTTTATAGTGTTTGAATCGTACCTGTGAGGGATTGAAACCACTATTAAAGTTAACTCCTCCCCAATTCTCACCTTCGTTTGAATCGTACCTGTGAGGGATTGAAACTTTATAAGAGGCACTTCTTCTCTGGGATGATCCCAGGGTTTGTTTGAATCGTACCTGT
>JBCNVC010000251.1:0-1157 GCA_039630395.1 Candidatus Kryptonium sp.
ATTTGAGTGTGTGAGTTAGTTTTATTGAAGTATTATTTTACCGTGGGTTTGAATCGTACCTGTGAGGGATTGAAACGCGAGGCTGTAAACAAGGGACGTCTTACCAACCCGTTTGAATCGAACCTGTGAGGGATTGAAACATCTGAAACCGCTGGAGCATATACTCACACGCCTCCAGCCAGTTTGAATCGAACCTGTGAGGGATTGAAACTTTGTTTGGTAGTAGATATGTCCCAGCTCGTGTATAAGTTTGAATCGTACCTGTGAGGGATTGAAACGGATTTTTGAGCAAAAAGATATTGTCTGCATACTTGGTTTGAATCGTACCTGTGAGGGATTGAAACCCCTCAATCAACAAGAAATCTGGGCGCACACGTAGCAGTTTGAATCGAACCTGTGAGGGATTGAAACTTTTTAACTAAAGAGATAACCTGAGACGGCACATAAAGTTTGAATCGAACCTGTGAGGGATTGAAACAAGTCTTTTTTACTTTTCAGTATTTTGTATTCTATTGTTTGAATCGAACCTGTGAGGGATTGAAACGATGGAGAGATGATTTTTAATCACATAATCGTATGCGTTTGAATCGAACCTGTGAGGGATTGAAACACAAGATACTGACCATTCTTCAACACATAAAATCCGTTTGAATCGAACCTGTGAGGGATTGAAACATTCCAGAGGTCAAAGTCGGGGAAGCAACTTGTTGATGTTTGAATCGAACTTGTGAGGGATTGAAATTATTTGGACGGCTAAGAATATATGGCAACTTTGGCTTGTTTGAATCGTACCTGTGAGGGATTGAAACGGGTTTTGGAGAAGAAAAATATTGTCAGAATACTTGACTAAGTTTGAATCGTACCTGTGAGGGATTGAAACTAAATTTCTTTGAAAATAGAAGCGGGGTAACGATATGTGTTTGAATCGAACCTGTGAGGGATTGAAACAAATTGAGGTATAAAATAACTACCTTTGCATATTTTCGTTTGAATCGTACCTGTGAGGGATTGAAACGAGCGAACGTGAAAAATGGGATTATATCTGGAGTTATTTGTTTGAATCGTACCTGTGAGGGATTAAAACGTCCAACTCCGACACTCGTTATTGCTGGATAAACAGTTTGAATAGTACCTGTGAAGGGTTGAAATGGAAAAAT
>JBCNVC010000252.1:0-1152 GCA_039630395.1 Candidatus Kryptonium sp.
ATTGATTTTTTCCTAAAATTCCTGTATTATATTCCATGCCGTGCGTGTTTTTAAAAAGTTTTTCCTCCCCTGAGCCCCCTTCCAGGGCCGGGGAGTTTTCATCTATTTATATAACCATGTTCTCTTCAAAAAGTCAACTCTACAACATCCCATGTCCGAGTTAGACCACAAGTCTCTGGCAAAAAACTACGAAAGACTAGTAAAAATATTTTAAATTTTACAAAACTCTAAAGCATTGATAAATAATGTTTTCCCGTTATTTTCCACATAGTCCCGCTATTTCCCAAAGGGCGTTCCGTATTTTTCCAGAAATTACATCAAAAAAGAAAAAAAAAAAAAAAAAAATGGGAGGATAAGTCGCAACCTCCCAGCTTTTGCATATTACTTTGCAGATAGTAGAGTTAAAAATATTAACGTCTCAAAGACTTTCAATAATACAATAATTGAAAGATGCAAATTGATATAAATTTCTTTTTTATAGATTTCAATTTGCTTTGTGGAATGTGTAATAGACTTATTATTATTTTCGTATTCTCTTAAAAATGTAGAAATTTTCTTTTCTTTTCCTTTAACGTTTCTCCATCTCATCATGCTTAACAATATATGGCTTCTCAGAAAATATTCAACACCTTTCGGAACATATAGAGATATAAAACTTTAATCATGTGAGGTTCGATGCTGTAATTTTTCAAAAAATATGCAACACCTCCCACCTCTAAAGTTCTTGTCTATCAACAATTTTACGAATTTTTGAGAAATTGCACGAGTGTTTTTTGTAAAGTTTCTCAAAAAATCTGCAACACTAAGTGGTTTTTGTAAAGTTTCTCAAAAATATACACCTGACAACTTTTCATAGGAAATAAATCACTATGAAAAACAGGAACTGTTGCAAAATGGCAAATTTGCCGTTTTGCAACACCTCTGGTTAACTTCATAATTTCCAGAAAAAAATGCTCCGTATTTTTTGGGACATGTTGCATATACCCAAATGCAACATGTTTCAAAAATCCTAAAACTCTTGTCAATCAATGGTTTTAGGACAGGTGGGTGCTCCACATTTTCTAGGAAATTACAGAAGGTATGAAAAAGACGCTGTTATTAGTGTTTTGCTGTCTTTATTTTTCCTTTGATGAGTCCCTAGCTAGGGGTCAA
>JBCNVC010000253.1:0-1151 GCA_039630395.1 Candidatus Kryptonium sp.
TTTTTTCTTTTATCGTCTCTTCTTTCTCCTCTTTTAATTCTTCAACTATTGAAATGACTTCCTTCTCTTGTTTTACTTCTTCTTCATCAAAGTATTCTTCGCTAAATATACCACTTAGACCGTAGGCTTTTATTACTCCTTTGACAAAAGCACGCTTGTAAGCCATTTGATACAAGAAATTTTCCTCTTTCTTAATTTTTTGTCCAGTCTTTCGGTCGGTGTTCCACATCTTCTGTTCCGTATAACTTGCTATCCCAACGCCCCAAAACTGCCGTCCATCTTTTCGTCCAATCAGTATCTTAAACTTAAATCCCCAAAGTTCATCGCCTTTTCGTATCTCTTCGTCAATAATTTGAAGAATCTCAAGCTGACCGTAAGCAAAAAGTTTCTCTGCACCTGACAAAAGTAAAACCGATTTCGGTGCTCCTTCGTATGGCAAGCCGTAATCAACTCCTTCCTTAAGGCTTTCTTTTAACGCTATAAGCATCTTGTTGTAATTTTCAATGTAGGCTTTGAATTTCTCAACATCAAAGCCAAATTGGACTATTTCTGTTTCTTGCTGTTCAAGTTTTTTAATTTGCATAGTAATCCCTCCAATTTTGTTTTTATTTTTTTGGTTTTGACGAATTTTAAAAAGTTTTCGTTCTTTTTGAGCAATTTAATTAATTGCATAGTTATTGCATAGATAATGAATTTTTGAGAAAGTTAAGAAAATAAATTTTAAAAAGCCCCGCCATCTCTGGCGGGGCAAAGCGCTACTTGTAATATTTTGGTGGAACTCCTTTAATAAAATCAACTATTTCAATTTGATATCTCAAATCAAAGACAATCGTTCGCATTTTAGGTTCCGTAAATACACAGATTGCGGGGAAGCTGCGAACATTTACTATATAGCCTAATACTTTGCCCTCTTTTGTGTATTTAATCGTCTTATAATTCGCATCTTGAGAATCATAAACAGTCATAATGTAATCATAATGGTCTTTATCTGGCAACATTGGAAATTCAAACGCAAATAAAAACATATCATCACTGGGGGTGAGCAAGCGTTTTACGCCATCAGCTATTGCAAGTTTTGCTGGGAAAATTAATTCATCTCCACCTTCCCAGTTTTCAATCCATACCGCCAAACTACCAGGCTCAAAATAATG
>JBCNVC010000254.1:0-1149 GCA_039630395.1 Candidatus Kryptonium sp.
CGATTCAAACTCATATTCTCAAGGCCAGAAACGATTTTTTGGTTTTAGTTTCAATCCCTCACAGGTTCGATTCAAACTTATCCTCTTCCTTGATGAGTTGTTATTGGCACCCGTGTTTCAATCCCTCACAGGTTCGATTCAAACTATTTTGGAGCTGGTTTAGTTGTTTTTATTTATCAATTGTTTCAATCCCTCACAGGTTCGATTCAAACTTGTATGAAGAAACAGACAAGTATATTGGGGTGCCTGTTTCAATCCCTCACAGGTTCGATTCAAACTAGCGATATGGAATGTGGTTTACTTTACTCAGCTCCTGTTTCAATCCCTCACAGGTTCGATTCAAACTTGAAAACCATTGCTATTTTGAGGTAATCATAGAGATGTTTCAATCCCTCACAGGTACGATTCAAACTTGCCATTCTCTTCTTTCTCGCCTTCTCTTGATTTGTTTCAATCCCTCACAGGTACGATTCAAACGCCATTAAAAAATGGGGCAATGAATATTTTTTGTTTGGTTTCAATCCCTCACAGGTACGATTCAAACGCTTCGCTGATGCACAAGCAGAAGGATTCTTACAAGTGTTTCAATCCCTCACAGGTACGATTCAAACCACAAGGACATCTAGAAGTTTACCAAATTTCTGGCATGTTTCAATCCCTCACAGGTACGATTCAAACAAGCAAAAGTGCTATGCAATCAAAAACGAAATATCAAAGTTTCAATCCCTCACAGGTACGATTCAAACCTAATTGATGCTGAAAAAGAAATTGAAAGATTGAAGTTTCAATCCCTCACAGGTACGATTCAAACTTGCGAAACGGATTGTATATTGCAGTAGATGAGTGGGGGTTTCAATCCCTCACAGGTACGATTCAAACTTTTATCTTCTATTTTTTTAATATTTTCCTTTTCATCGTTTCAATCCCTCACAGGTACGATTCAAACACAAACCCACCATTTTCTCTTATCCTTTCTATCATATGTTTCAATCCCTCACAGGTACGATTCAAACTATTTACGCATGCGGCTGATGGTTCAATTCCATCAGTGTTTCAATCCCTCACAGGTACGATTCAAACGATTTTATGTCCCGTGGTCAGTTCTTACCTTAGTCAAGTTTCAATCCCTCACAGGTTCGATTCAAACCC
>JBCNVC010000255.1:0-1145 GCA_039630395.1 Candidatus Kryptonium sp.
AACTTTTCAATCCCTCACAGGTTCGATTCAAACAAACATACTGTCTGGCACTTTTTCAGCATCAAAATAAGTTTCAATCCCTCACAGGTTCGATTCAAACGATTTATTTACAACGGCACTGATATTGAAATAATTGAGTTTCAATCCCTCACAGGTTCGATTCAAACTCTAGCCTAGGGAAGGTAATATACCCTTCCCTGGCGTTTCAATCCCTCACAGGTTCGATTCAAACTATCTTTTAAGACATCCCTTCCCAAGAAGAGCAGGTGTGTTTCAATCCCTCACAGGTTCGATTCAAACATAAACGCCCCGCATTTGCGGGGGCAAGGCAAGATTATGTTTCAATCCCTCACAGGTTCGATTCAAACGTTTTTAAAAGCGGAGAATATAAGAAAGCGTTAATTCGTTTCAATCCCTCACAGGTTCGATTCAAACTAAGTTAACCGCGCGGTTTAATTACTGCTTGATTATTAGTTTCAATCCCTCACAGGTTCGATTCAAACGATACAAAATGGAAGGCATGTGTTTTTGAAATAGTTTCAATCCCTCACAGGTTCGATTCAAACAAGGTGAAGTAAAAATGAAACAATTGGAGCAATTGAGGTTTCAATCCCTCACAGGTTCGATTCAAACAATACTTGGCACAACCGATTTTGTTAGATTCAATTACGTTTCAATCCCTCACAGGTTCGATTCAAACTCAAGATTGTTGCATCTCAACTTGACTTCGCCCTGGTTTCAATCCCTCACAGGTTCGATTCAAACGGTTTTCTAAAGTATTTGAACGCCAAGAAACAAAACGGTTTCAATCCCTCACAGGTTCGATTCAAACTCAAGGTTGGGGAGTCGTTCGGGCGGGGTATAATTCGTGTTTCAATCCCTCACAGGTTCGATTCAAACAGTTGGATAAGTTGTGGAAGTTTTATGGAATGGTGTAGTTTCAATCCCTCACAGGTTCGATTCAAACCAGGGGGGGGGCGTATTGGGCAATGGACCCCGAATTAGTTTCAATCCCTCACAGGTTCGATTCAAACAAAGATTTTTGGTTCTGTTTATTGGATGGTGTTCATTGTTTCAATCCCTCACAGGTTCGATTCAAACCCACGGTAAAATAATACTTCAATAAAACTAACTCACACACTCAA
>JBCNVC010000256.1:0-282 GCA_039630395.1 Candidatus Kryptonium sp.
TATAGGTTTTCCCTGAGACTCCCACTGCAATGGTTTAAAAGCATATCCGTTAATAAATTCTCCTATCTCTTTTAACCTCGCCACCTCCCAATCTACTGGCAACTCTCCTATCTCTGTATTTTTAAAATTTTTCTCCTCATAAAACTCAAAAATCATAATAACTCCTGATATTTCCGGAATAATTTCAAAGCTTTAAGTATTTCATAAAGCTCCTTTTCTACTTCTTTTCTCTCTTCTTCTACTTTTTCTAACTCTACAATAGCTTCCTCAAGTGGTAAAACT
>JBCNVC010000256.1:292-846 GCA_039630395.1 Candidatus Kryptonium sp.
GGAAGGACTAAGATTATAGTCATTGCGTGCTATTTCTTCAAGTCCTACTATTTTGCTTATGCCCTCCTCTTCTTTGAAATTTGAATATAATTCATAAACTTTTAAAATAGTGCTTTCAGGTAAATAGTTTTTAGGTCTTCCTTTTTCATAAAGTTCTGATATGTTTATAAAAAGAACCTTTCCCTTGCGTTCTTCTACTTTATTTTTGTTTATAACTATAATTACGCCAGGAGCAGTAGTATTATAAAAGAGATTCTCAGGTAAAAGAACTACTAACATTTTACCATTTTCCTTTAAGCTTGCATACATATGCTGTATCCAGCCCCAGTCCGCAGAACTCTCTGGTGGAAAGCCAAAGGTAAATCGTCTATGAGGGTCTGTATCATAAACGCTTTGAGGAAACTTTTGATTCCACATAGGATTAGCAAGAATAATGTCAAACTTTTTTAAAGAGCCATCATTATTTAAAAATGCTGGATTTCTCATAGAGTCTCCAAGTCTTATATCTGCACTCATATCATGTATAAAAACATTCATCTTTGCCATGGCGTAAG
>JBCNVC010000256.1:856-1133 GCA_039630395.1 Candidatus Kryptonium sp.
GAATACTTTTCTTCAAATCTGAGCTGGCACTTTATAAGAAGACCTGCAGAACCACAACATGGGTCATATATTTCCTGACCAGATTTAGGATCAGCCATATATGCCATCATAAGAGCTACTTCCATAGGAGTGTAAAACTCTCCTGCAGATTGTCCTGAGTCCTCCGCAAACTTTCTAATAAGATACTCGTAAGCTTTTCCAAGTATATCGGGCTCTACGTCATTTAAACCAAGCCTATATCTTCCTAAAATCTGAATAAGTTTTCTTAAGTTTTCAT
>JBCNVC010000257.1:0-1130 GCA_039630395.1 Candidatus Kryptonium sp.
GGGATTGAAACTTTGGGAAATGTTCTAAAAATTCTACTTTTTGATTAGTTTGAATCGTACCTGTGAGGGATTGAAACTAATATAGTATTTGATAGTTGGTCATGGCAAAATCCCTGTTTGAATCGTACCTGTGAGGGATTGAAACATTTAGATTTAGAAACTTTTTTGAGGGATGTGTAGTTTGAATCGTACCTGTGAGGGATTGAAACAATGGGCAATTTCAATTAATTCAAGCACAAAGTTTTCAAGTTTGAATCGTACCTGTGAGGGATTGAAACTCTAACTCCTCTTTGTTATTTGTAAAGTTTAAAAATTCAGGTTTGAATCGTACCTGTGAGGGATTGAAACTATTTTCTCTGCTCTACTCTACTTTGTCTCTGCTAATTGTTTGAATCGAACCTGTGAGGGATTGAAACGTAAAAGCTATTTCAGTTTCGAAATCAATAAACTTTGTTTGAATCGAACCTGTGAGGGATTGAAACCAATAAATGGGGTCGGCCACGATAATTTTTTCTGCCGTTTGAATCGTACCTGTGAGGGATTGAAACGAGTGACTGTAAAAGATATTGAGATACATGGTTTTACTGTTTGAATCGTACCTGTGAGGGATTGAAACGATAGTGGTATGAAACGGTATTGTTTAAGTTGTTATGTGTTTGAATCGTACCTGTGAGGGATTGAAACATTAGAATGGTAAAATAAATACCGTCAACTTCATTAAGTTTGAATCGTACCTGTGAGGGATTGAAACAAGTTGAAAACTATGTTAAAACAATTGTTGTTTGGGGTTTGAATCGTACCTGTGAGGGATTGAAACTAATTTCGTCTGGGGGATTTCCTTGAAACTGCATAGTGTTTGAATCGTACCTGTGAGGGATTGAAACACTGATTTATTTTTCTCTACCATCTCTTTTACAAAGTTTGAATCGTACCTGTGAGGGATTGAAACGCCCATCCGTAAACATCTTCTAAAAAATCCAATTCTGTGTTTGAATCGTACCTGTGAGGGATTGAAACGCGATCGGGAACCGAAGTCCCCGCTCGCTTACAAAAAGTTTGAATCGAACCTGTGAGGGATTGAAACTTTCGCTGGGAAGGGGTGTTCCAGGAGATACACCCCTGTTTGAATC
>JBCNVC010000258.1:0-1125 GCA_039630395.1 Candidatus Kryptonium sp.
TTTGAGTGTGTGAGTTAGTTTTATTGAAGTATTATTTTACCGTGGGTTTGAATCGAACCTGTGAGGGATTGAAACGGTTACAGGGGCGGGGACTTTAAATTGCTCTAAACCGTTTGAATCGAACCTGTGAGGGATTGAAACCTTGTAAGTTTTGCAAATCTATTTGTGTAGTTAAATCGGTTTGAATCGAACCTGTGAGGGATTGAAACCTTGGTAAGCTAAAATTCATCCTTGACCCAACTATGCTGTTTGAATCGAACCTGTGAGGGATTGAAACTTTGTGCTTCTTATCGTGATGTTGCCTATTTCAAATGTTTGAATCGAACCTGTGAGGGATTGAAACAGCTTTTGCTTTATTTCACAGAAAACTTCAGACAGCGTTTGAATCGAACCTGTGAGGGATTGAAACATTTTACTGAAATTGTTTCTGGCACTTCATCTTTTTTGGTTTGAATCGAACCTGTGAGGGATTGAAACTATTTGGTCCTGTAAATGTCAAATTTTGCGTCATAAGTTTGAATCGAACCTGTGAGGGATTGAAACATCCTCTCAATTGTTCTCATAATTTTTTCAATAATTGTTTGAATCGAACCTGTGAGGGATTGAAACATTATTTCCACTGCCTTTTTGATACGCCTTAAGTCTTCGTTTGAATCGAACCTGTGAGGGATTGAAACTTATTTTTTATGATTTTTTGGAAAGCGCTCGCGCCTGGTTTGAATCGAACCTGTGAGGGATTGAAACTCTTTTAATTTTGATTTTGGAGGAAACAGTAAATTTGTTTGAATCGAACCTGTGAGGGATTGAAACGAAAAATATCCACATTTATTGCATTTATGTCTCATTTCGTTTGAATCGAACCTGTGAGGGATTGAAACTTTTCCTGTTAAATAACTCCCCGATAACAACAACAAATGTTTGAATCGAACCTGTGAGGGATTGAAACGCATATTTATAAATAAGCTCTTTAAATTCTATCTCAGTTTGAATCGAACCTGTGAGGGATTGAAACTTTTTCCCGGAGCAGAATTTAATAAATTATCAAACGGTTTGAATCGAACCTGTGAGGGATTGAAACTAACCTATCTTTGCCTGGAAATAACCAGGCGAAGCAGAATAAGTTTG
>JBCNVC010000259.1:0-1111 GCA_039630395.1 Candidatus Kryptonium sp.
AAATTAGATAAAATACAATACCATGAAAGTGTTCGGGGTGGTCAATCAGAAGGGGGGTATTGGAAAGACGACGCTTTGTTTTAACCTTTCCACTCTTCTTCGGGACAAGGGCGTGAAAGTTTTCCTTATAGACCTTGACCCGCAGGCAAGCCTGACCATCACACTTTTCAAGAAAGTGGCGGAAGAGGAAGGCTCGTATGAACTACTTACTTCCGGTGGCAACCTTAAACCAGTAGAAGTGGATGGCCTTGCTTTGATACCTTCTTCTCCTTCCTTGCAAACGCTGAAAGCCAGCTTATATCCGGTGTAGGAAAAGAACTCAGGCTAAATGTAATTTTAAGGAAAATACGGAAAGACCCCCTGTCTTGAAACCCTTGTCAGACAAGGGTTTTAGGATTTTTTAAAAAGTTTACTTTACCCAAAGTAAACTTTTTAAAAAATCACGGAAAAAAATTTGAAAAGTTATGAAGTAAACTAAGGTGTGTTGCAGAATGGCAAATTTGCCGTTTTGCAACACACCCTTACCCCATCTCGGCTACTTTCCGTAATTTATGGGAAATTACAACATTCAAATATTCAATGTTTAAAGTAATATTTCTTAGTTTGCTTTAAACACTAAATTTTTGAATGTTGTCAGGTTGTAAAATGTAATCTGACATCCTGACATTCAGGACTGTTGCAAAAGTGTCTGGATGGCAGAATGGCACATTAGCCTCTGGGCCTTGTGTATCAATGTTTTTAATATGACATCCAGTAGATGTCATATTATGGCACATTGGCACATTAGATGGCATATTAGATGGCACATTATCATTAGTTGGCAGACTGTAATCTGACAATCTGACATAATGCGCCATTTTAGGTATGTCAGATTTAAAACCTTGATTTTCAAGGCTTTGAAGGTAATCTGACATCCTGACATTCCACATTATTTTGGCACATTAGTTGGCACATTAGATGGCACATTAAATGGCGTATTAGATGTCACATTATCATTAGTTGGCAGGTTGTAATCTGCCAATCTGACATAATGTGCCATTTTAGGTATGTCAGATTTAAAACCTTGATTTTCAAGGCTTTGAAGGTAATCTGACATCCTGACATTCCACAT
>JBCNVC010000026.1:0-25779 GCA_039630395.1 Candidatus Kryptonium sp.
ACACTATGAAGTTTTCCCATCGGTTGAGCTAAAGTATTCCCCAACGCATATGATAAATGTTAAGCTTTCATACAGTCAAACTGTTAATAGACCTGAATTAAGGGAAATTGCACCGTTTGCGTATTATGATTTTTACTCGCAGACCACAATCGTAGGGAATCCACAGATTCAAAGGGCGTTGATTTTCAACTACGATTTGAGGGCAGAGATTTTCAGCTTGGGTGAGGACATGTTATCTATTGGGGTTTTTCATAAGCATATAAAGTCGCCGATAGAGAAAGTGATAATTACAGGGGTTGCGCTTGGGAAGTTAAGAACATTTATGAACGGTAAATTCGCAAAGGTCTCTGGCGTTGAAGTTGAGTTCATAAAAGATCTAAAATTTTTGAAGGTTATTGGGAATGTTTCAATTCTTAAGTCAAGCGTTGATGTTGAAAGAACCGCAACAACCGTGGAGCGCAAAGGTAGAAGCTTACAGGGACAACCTCCATATCTTGTTAATTTGCTCCTGGCACATGAAAGGGCTGACTCAAGATTTAGCGCAAGCATATCATATAATCTCACTGGACCGAGAATTCACGATGTAGCAACTGAATATACAGAAGATGTAATTGAAATGGCAAGGCATCAAGTTGATTTTAGATTTGGATATAGATTGAGTAGGATAATTAGCATCAATTTAAGTGGTAAAAACATCACAGCATCACCGATCATATTGAAGCAGGGCAAGGAAATAAACCAAAAGATAACAACGATAGCAAGCATTTCTTTCGGTGTAAATGTTAAATTTTAGTCAAAATAAAAATTAAAAACAAAATGAGGAGAAAAATCATGTTGTTACGCTTTAACAGACTAATTGCCTTAATCATATTTAATTTGCTCTTGTTCCAGTTAATTGCTATGGCACAACCGCCAGCAAATGCTGTAGTTCTTCAGGGGAGAATTACAAGGGATTCAACTCTTACTTCTGACAAACAGTATATTTTGCGTGGATTCGTTACAGTAGAGCGAGGTGCAACATTAAGAATCGATTCAGGAACGGTTATATATGGTGATAAAGAGACAAAGGGAACATTGATAGTTAAGAGAGGTGGAAAGATAATTGCGAACGGAACAAGAAACAGACCAATAGTATTTACAAGCGCACAACCTGTTGGAAGGAGAGCACCTGGTGATTGGGAGGGATTATAATACTTGGTGAAGCTCCGATTAATACTCCACCTGGAACTGCGGTAATTGAAGGTGGAATTCCACCTGAGGATGGAACATACGGAGGTACAAATCCAGATGATAGCAGTGGAGTTTTAAGATATGTAAGAATTGAATTTCCAGGCATAGCATACACTCCTGATAACGAGATAAATGGATTAACTTTGGGTGGTGTTGGTAGAAAAACTTTAATTGAATATGTACAGGTAAGCTTCTCAGGTGATGATGCTTTTGAGTGGTTTGGTGGTAATGTGAATGCTAAATATTTAATCTCGTACAAAAATCTTGACGATGATTTTGATTCGGACCTTGGTTGGAATGGTAAAGTTCAATTTGCGATCGCTTTAAGAGATCCAGCAATTGCTGATATAAGTGGTAGCAATGGTTTTGAATCGGATAATGATCCAACTGGTTCATTTAATAGTCCCAGAACTTCACCGATATTTAGCAATATCACATTAGTCGGTCCAATGCCGGATACGAACTTTACGGGTTATAATGCTTACTATAGAAGAGGAGTTCACCTTAGACGTGCGACCTTGAAGAGCTTGTATAATAGCGTTGTAATAGGATGGCCAACTGGAATATTCCTTGATGGTTCGGCAGTTGCAAGGGCAGCTCAAAATGATACTATTCAAATAAGAAATACTGTTGTTGCAGGTATAAAAGTAGCAAACCAAGTTACAACTAATGTTTCAGGTTTTGATGCGAGGGCTTGGTTTTTAACTTCTGGATATGCAAATCGTATTTATCCGATCGTTGATTCAATTAGAATGTGTGCTCCTTTTAATCTTGTGAATCCACGTCCATTGCCTTGCGCTGGTTCACCACTTATCGGAATGGCAAGCTTTGCAAATCCAAGATTGCAAGATCCTTTCTTCACCAATGTTAATTGGGTCGGTGCCTTTGGACCAGATGCATCGCAAAGATGGGACATTGGTTGGACAAATTATGACCCACAAAATACTGACTATTCAAGGTATCTAAAAGTTTACGAGAAAGTGTCGGATCTTCCTGCGCGATTTGAATTAAAGCAAAATTATCCTAATCCATTTAATCCGGAGACAATAATAGAGTTCAGTATTCCAAAGAGTGGTAGAGTAAGCCTTATAGTTTATAACGCTATAGGTCAAGAAGTCGCAAGGTTGGTTGATGAAAATCTTGAAGGTGGTTCTTATAAGGTAAAATTTAACGGGGGGAATCTACCAAGCGGGATTTATATTTATAAGTTAAATGCTGAGGGACGATCGATTTCAAGAAAAATGGTTCTTATTAAGTAAAAAAGTTAGTTGAGCAGGAGCTTGTCTCCTGCTCCCGTCTTTATTAAGTTAAAACTAAAAAGGAAATTGAAAATGGAGCAAAAAATTAGTGTTATTCTTGTGGTGGTGTTTCTCGCCTTAACACTTGCTTCAGTTTTTCTTTCTGCCGTAAATAAAATTTTCTTACTTCTTGGTCTTTCAATGGGAATTTCAATGCTTTATTCACTACTTGCGATAATCTCAGGCAGGCAAAGCCAAGAATAGGCATGTTTTATAAATTCTTCCACCAAAGTATGGAAGTTGAGGTGCTGTTTTTTGTTTTCTCTATGAACCGTTCCATTTCAGAATTAGTCATCGGGATGAAATTTTTAGCGATCTCAACATTTTGCTTTAATTCATCGATTGTTTTCATCCCAACTATAGCCGTGCTTATAGGAAGAGAGAAAACATATCTTAAACTTTCAGGGACAAATTTCGTAAATCTTCCGTCTGATAAAACTTTCATTGCGATTACGCCGATGTTTTTCTTTTTAGCAATTGGGAAAATTACTTCGCCAAAATCATTTAGAAGTTTGTCCACAGAACTTAAGGGGACAAGGACAGTTTCAAAATCAAATCTGTTAAGTGCTTCTTTTATCACTTCAGGTTTTGTGTGACCTGTGATTCCGATATGTTTGCAAAGTCCTTCCTCTTTCGCTCTGATTACAGCATATAAGGAGCCGTTTTTTGATGTGATTTTGTTAAGTTCGTAAATTGTATTTACTGAATGGATTTGGAGGATATCAACATAATCGGTTTTTAATCTTTCAATGCTCGTGTTAATTTCACGCCATGAGTCATCTTTATCTCTTTGTAAAGTTTTCGTTGCAAGTATAACTTCATTTCTTCTCGTTTTCATGACTTCCCCGACTTTTTCCTCAGCGTTTCCATATGTGCTTGCGGTGTCGATGTAGTTTATACCGAGATCAATAGCAGTTTCAATAATTTTAACTGCTTGTTTGAAGTTTCTCATTCCTCCAATTTGAGCACAACCAAGACCAAGGATCGTAACTTCAAGTCCAGTTTTGCCAAGTTTCCTCTTTTCTATCTCAGATTTTTTGTCATTTATCCCGATCAATCCAAGACCGATAATTGATGCACTTGTTTTCTTTATAAATTCTCTTCTTGTAAGTTTCATAATTCTATGTTTCCTGTTGTTCAAATTTTACTTCTTCTGGTCCTGTGAAGATTTTTATTTCAAGTTTCTGGGCAAGTTCTTTCGTCCCGCGAGGATCAATAAATGGAGAAACAGCGATTTTCTCGCTTACAGTTCTTCCAGTTGATTTTTCATAAAATAAAACTTTGCGGTAAAATGTTGCAATGTCTGCTTTGTTTATAGATGATTTTATCTCAATTGCTGCTGTCTTGAATCTTTAATTATTAAATCAATTTCAACTTGGTCTGGCTTTCCGAATACGAAACCTTCGCTATCAAACTTAAGAAATGATTCAACTTGATAACCTCTTTCTGCCAGAATTCCTTTTAGAGCTTCTCTAAAGGCAAATTCAGAGCTAATGCCCCATCGTGTTCCGAGAGCACCAATTTTAATCGTAAATTCTCTTTCAAACCGTTTTAAACTTTCCTCACTTTTAAGTTGGATCTCGGCAAGTTGTTTAATTATCTCCTCTATTTTCATTGTTCTATCTTCAAGTTTTTAACCATATGTCCTCAGCAGTTAATGGCATAACTTTTTGGTTTTAGCTTTGGCTTACCGAGAAAATAAAAATTACCGACTAAATTTTCAATATTTATGTTTTTAACTTTTTCTTTTTTGCTGCTGGGAATAGAATGTTATTTAAAATTAATCTGTAACCAGGCGAGTTTTTGTGAAGTGAGAGATCGGTTGGTGGATCACCGACGGCATGTTGATAATCTTCCGGATCATGACCGCCAAGAAATGTGAAAGTTCCACGCCCATAATTACCGTGGATATATTTTACTTCATTAGTTCCTTCTTTTTCAGCAAGAATGACAACTGATTTTTTTATCAATTTTCTATTAAAAGATGTCGTTTGCCCCATAAAATTACGGATCACATTGACATGATTTTGAGTTAGCATTGTTGGAACAGGATCATATTTTGCTGAAAACTCAAAAAGTGTGAAATAATCAGTTGACGGGTCACGAATAGGCGGTGGATCGCTTGGAGGTAGATCAATATCGGAATATTCATATCTATATGGATTCATTTCGAGTTTGAAGTTTTCAAAGGCAAGTGTTTTCGAATAATCAAGTTTTTGCTGGCAATCAGGATCGGGGGGATCGCCATCATACATGACATCGCAAATGTCCGTGTTTTCAGCTGCAAGCGCAATATCAAGCGCATCTGTCGCAGAGCACATGGCAAATACAAAACCACCTGAAGCTATGTATTCTTTGATTCCGCGAGCGACCGCTTTTTTAAGTTCGGAAACTTTCTTAAAGCCAAGTCGTTTTGCCTCTCTTTCGTACATCATCTGTTCTTCAATATACCATTGTGTTCTCCCAAACGAAGCATAAAATTTCCCATATTGACCGGTGAAGTCCTCATGGTGGAGATGAAGCCAATCGTATTCGTAAACTTTTCCGCTTAGAATTTCTTCGTCCCAAATTTTATCATATGGAATTTCTGCGTATTCAAGGGCAAGTGTCACGGCGTCATCCCAAGGTCTGAAGTTTGGAGGAACATATACGGCAATTTTAGGAGCTTTTTCAAGACGAATCACATCCATATTGTTATTTTCATCTTGAATCAGTGTGTAAATTTGCATTGCTTCTAAAGATGAGATCACATCAAAAGCAACTCCGCGAATTCTACATTCATTTGCGATCACATCGTGATAATCCATCATAAATGAACCGCCGCGGTAGTTTAAAAGCCAATCAACATCAACACCATGCTTTAGCGCGAAATATGCAATACCATATGCCTTTAGGTGATCGGTTTGTTTTAAATCCATATATATCAAAATTTTATTCTGTCCGGATAGAAAGTGGAAAAGGAAAATGAGCAATATCAAAAACTTTCGCATCATTGTATTTCGCCTCTTAATTCTCTAATTCTTTTTCTTGCTTCGCTCACAAATATAGAATTAGGAAATTTTGAAATAAGTTTCGTATATGAATCAATCGCGAGATCGGTCTTTCCAAGTTTTTGATAAATCAAACCCATTTGCATCAATGCGTCATCTATGTAAATGCTTTCAGGATATTCGTTCGTCAAAATCTCAATATATTTCAAAGCTTCATTTAGTTTCTTAATAGTTTGATATATGTTTGAAAGCGTAAAAATCGCATCGTCGCTTATTGGGCAATTTTTACATTTTGATATTATGTTCTCAAGCATAGTAATTGCTTCGCCAAATTTTTTCTGTCTTATTTTTAATTCAGCTATCGCAAACATTTTCAGATACTCATCTGAGGGAAAGCGATTTGATTGAATCTTCATCATAAGTTCAATGGCGTCATTTGAAAAATCAGATGAAGTAGATTTTGAAACCTCTTCAAGAGGTTTGAGTGCGGAATTGAAATTGCCTTCGTAATAGTCAAGTTGTGCAAGTAAAAATTTAACTCTTAGTGTATCCTGAAAATTTTTGAGTCTTAGCAAATGAATGTATTTCTCTCTTGCCGAATTTAAATCACCTTTCAAAGTAAATATCTCACCGAGCTTTAATATCGCATCTTTGCCGTTGTAAAGCATAAATTTTTTTTCAACCTCTTCAAAATATCTCTGAGCTTGTTCAAGGTCAAAATAGATATCGAGTTTTATAAGCCCGAGGCGAAACAAAGAGTTGGCTTCATATTTAGTTCCAGCATATTCGTTTGAAATTTTAATGTATTCATTTTCAACTTTTTTTAGCTCTGAGAAAAAAACCGAGTCAGGTTTTTCAATTGTGGAAAATTTTAATCTAAGCATTTCTTCATTTGATCGAACAAATCCAAATTTTGCTTCGGGTAAAATTTTTGAATTGGGATAGTTTTCAATTATTGTTGCGTAGGATTTGCTTGCTATGTGATAAATTCCTTGGTTGAACATATCTTGTGCAAAATTTAAAATGACCTCGCCGTTAGCTGATGTTATTTTGTCAAGTTGTTTTTGGAGTTCAAGAGCTTTTTGATAATCTTTCGCCTCTATCAAAATCCATGAGTAAAGTTCAACTATACCGATGTTTTGTTTTGAAATTTTCGCCTCAGATTCAAGAATAGGTAAAATCTGTTTTTGAACATCTGCTCTGTCAATGTAGGATGACATTCTATGCTTGACGCTTGAGATCATGCTTGGAGTTCTTCGCAAAACCTTGATGTATTCTTCCACTGCTTTATCAAATCTCATTGTAAATTCATAAAGCATCGCTATTTCAAACGAATATAGTTCTTGGACTCCGGAGATCTTTTGAGCAGTTGTAAGATATTCAATAGCTTTATCGTAAAGTCGGTTTTGAATCAAATAATCAGCAATCATTCTATAAACCCCTGGATTGTTTCTGTAAGTTTTGACAGTTTTATCCCATGTTTCAATTGCTTCTTTTTCTTTTCCAGACTTGAAATAAGCATCTCCAAGTTTTCCTCTCATATCAACATCATCTGGATGGGTTGTTAACCAGGATTGTGCGAGTTTAATGGCTTTGTCATAATTTTTGGTTTGGATGTTTAAGCGAACAAGGGCTTCAAGATAAACTCTGTTTTCTGGGTTTTGTGAATAAAGCTCTTCGTAAATTTTTAAAGCTCTCTCGTAATCACCACCTCTTTCAAAAGATTGGGCAAGTCGCAATAGATTGAGTTCATTTTGAGTTTGTGCGATGGTAAAATTAATCATTAAAAACAAGCAAATTGGCTTCAAAAAATTTATCTTCATAACTTAAAACATAATTCTTGGTTTTTGTTCAGAGGTATGGATATCGCATTCTTTTGTCGGGAGGTATTTCCTGATGAAAAGATCAGTTATTTTCTGGGGGCAATATGGAGTAGCAAGTTTTTGAGATTCAGCACAAATAGTTGCGGGCACAACATCTGGTGGTTGTTCAAAATCAAGGATCGGCATATTTATTTCCGGATCACCATAGACATATTTCATAAATCTGCCCCACAAAGGTGCAGCAGCTCTTCCACCTTGACCAAATGTTCCACCGAAGGTTATTCTTCTATCATCAAATCCAAGCCATACACCAGCTACGAGATTCGGAGTATAACCAATAAACCAAGCGTCAGCGAAATCTTGAGTTGTTCCAGTTTTACCAGCACAAGGTAAATGAAAGAATTGCCTGACTCTTGTTCCAGTTCCCGAATTAACCACATCTTCGAGCATATTTGTAATGATGTATGCGGTTTCTCTACTTATGACCTCTTTTTTCTCTGGTTGTGCTTCTTCAATCACATTTCCAAATCTATCTTCAATCCTTAAAATTGCAATCGGTTCAACATAAATACCTTCATTTGCAAAAACTCCATAAGCTGAGGTAATTTGCAAAGGTATCACTTCAGCTGTACCAAGGGCGATTGATTCATATGGTGGTATTTCCGTTTTTATTCCCATCCTATGGGCGTAGTCAATTACTTGATCTATGGGGGCAAGTTCTTGGAGAACTCTAACAGCTACAACATTGATGGACATTTTGAGTGCTTCCCTCAAAGTCACCTTTCCTCCAAAGGTGCCATCAAAATTTGAAGGGGTCCATTTTTCTCCATTTGCCATTATGACCGTGATTGGTTGATTTAAAAGTTGATATGCTGGTGAATATCCGTTGTCAATTGCGACTGCGTAGACGAAAGGTTTAAAAGCCGAGCCGGGTTGTCTTTTTATTTGAGTCACATGGTTAAGACCATATTTAAAAATTTCAAAATTTGAACTTCCAACCATGGCTTTTATATGTCCGGTTTGCGGTTCAATTGCAACAAATCCAGCTTGAATTCGGGTTGTTTCCTTTTTAACTGAATCAACGAACGCTTTATTGTTAATTAACTCACGATAAATTTTATTTTTTTCTTCTGGGTTAGCTTCGGTATATCTTGGATCTTGTTTTATTGCTTTGTCAAGAACCGCATTCAGAAGTTCTTTATCCCATTTCCACGCCTTGTCAAATTCTTTTTGTAACTCTTCAAGTTGTTCTTTCACTGCTCTTATTGCGTATCTTTGCATTCTCGCATCAAGCGTTGTATATACGACGAGACCATCTTTATAGATGTTAAATCCATATTTTTCTGCTTTTTTATGAAGGAGAAATCTTATGTATTCAAGAAAATGTGGGGCAATTCCAGAGTAAATATATTCACGACCACGATTTAGGTTGAGCGGTTCCTTTCTTGCTTGTTCGTATTCCTTTTCAGTTATAAAACCAGTAACAAGCATATTTTTCAAGACGACATCGCGAATTTTTATAGCTCTGTCAGGATATTCAAAGGGATTATATCTTGCAGGTGATCTTAACATTCCAACTAAAAGAGCGCATTCAGCAAGTGTTAATTCGCTTGGACTTTTACCAAAATAGATGAACGAAGCAGATTCAACCCCATAAGCGCTCATTCCAAAATAAGCGATGTTAAGATACATTTCAAGGATTTCTTCCTTTGTATAAGTTCTCTCAATTTGAACTGCTGTTATCGCTTCACGAATTTTCCTCGTAAGCGAAAGTTCCTGTGAAAGATAAAGATTTCTGGCAAGCTGTTGAGTAATTGTGCTCGCACCTTCACGAATTCTCAAACTTAAAATGTTCTTCACCATCGCTTTTATAATTCTATCTAAATCAATTCCCCAATGTTTGTAAAATTTTCTATCCTCGGTTGCTATTAAAGCGTTTATCAAATTTTGAGGTATGCTATCTATTGGAGTGTAAGATCTTTGTTTAATGTAAAATTGTCCGAGAAGCTCTCCGTCATATGAATAAACCTTTGTTGCGAGCTCTGGAGTTGGGTTTTCAAGCTGTTGAAGCGATGGAAGACCTGAAACCAAGTAGATAAAATATGCAATAAACAAGATTGCAATTGAAATTAAAATTATTCTCTTTATTTTCTCACGCTGTTTCAATTTCTCAAGTATCATTTTTCTATAATCAGGATCGTTGAAATATCGCTCTTTGTCAATTTCACTTTTGAAGTAATCTCTGAACTTCTTCATTTGCAAAGTTCCATTTTTTTATTTCAAACTCTTCCAAAAAAACTCCATAAGTGAAATTCCACAGCCAATCGCCAGTGTTGATATAAAATCCATTTCCGATTTTTAAAACAGCAGGCTTATGCAAATGTCCCATCACAACATAATCAAAACCTTCATTTATTTTCTGGGTCGCAAATTCAATTATGTCTTTTTCATCGTTTTTTGAATCTCTATTGATTGAATATTCTCTGCTTTTTCTTGACGACGCGCTGGCAAGCCAAAGCCCGAAATCAGGGTGAAGTAATGAGAAAAGAGCGATGTTTGTTTTATTGCGTAGAATTTTTTTTAGTATTTTGTATCCCTTGTCGCTTTTTGAAAGCCCATCGCCGTGAACTATGTAAAATTTTTTCCCGTTAATTTCAATTTTCAATTCATCTTTGAAAATTTTTATACCTATTTCTGACTCAAAGTAATCCCGGACCCAGAAATCGTGATTCCCAAGCACATAGAAAATTTCAACTCCGTTATCAGAAAGTTCAGCGAGTTTTCCAAGGGTTCGTGTGAAACCTTTCGGCACAGCAAGTTTGTATTCAAACCATACATCAAAAAAATCTCCCAAAATGAAAAGTTTTTGCGCGGTTTCACCAACAAGATTAAGAAAGCGAACAAGCTCTATTTCTTTTGCACGATTAGATTCCTTGCTTCCATGCCCAAGATGGACATCAGATATAAAAAAGGCTTTTTCCAAATGAACAACCAAATTTTGTTTGTGTTAACTTAATTATTCGGATCTTTTAATGTAAATCAGGTAAAACTTTCAACTCCTTTTAACTTCACTTGATTGATTGTTGCTTTTAGGGTATTTTTCATAAGCATTGCTATCGTCATAGGACCAACTCCGCCGGGCACAGGAGTTATGGCTCCAGCAACTTCATAAGCTGAGTCAAAATGAACATCTCCAACGAGTTTGTAACCTTTTTCCGAGTTTGGATCATCAACGCGATTAACTCCAACATCAATGACAACAGCACCGGGTTTTATCATGTCTCCCTTTATGAACTCTGGACTTCCCATTGCAGCTATTAAAATATCTGCTTGTTTTGTGAAATAAGCAATATCTTTTGTCCCTGTATGACACACTGTAACAGTTGCATTTGCCCATTCCTTCTTTTGGATCAAGATATTTGCTATCGGTTTACCAACTATATTGCTTCTTCCAACTATTACAACATGCTTCCCAGCAGGATTAATTCCACTTCTTTTCAAAAGTTCTTGAATTCCAGCTGGGGTGCAGGGAAGATAAGTGTCTAAACCTATCACAAGTTTTCCAACATTTACAGGGTGAAATCCGTCAACATCTTTGATTGGATCAATTGTTTGTAAAATTTTTTGTTCGTTAATGTGCGATGGAAGCGGAAGCTGAACAAGAATTCCATGAATTTTAGGATCGGAGTTTAAAGCGTTAATTTTTTCAATTACTTCACTTTCGGATGTTTCAGATGGAAGTTTTAAAGTTACAGAATAGAAACCAAGTTCCTCGCAAGCTTTTCCTTTCATTTTCACATACACTTGGGATGCCGGGTTATCACCGACGAGGATGAAAGCAAGCCCTGGGATGATGCCAGTTTCATTGAAAAGTGCTTCTGCTTGCTGTTTGACTTCTTGTTTGATCTCTTCAGAGATTTTCTTCCCATTGATTATTTGTGCTGGCATTTTGGAGTGCTCCTTCGTTTATTGTTCTATTGAATTCAGGATAAATTATATTCTCAATTCGGAGTGCTTTCCCAGTTTGGGAATCAACGGTGAGAAAAACGGCAGAAAATTTTACATCATTTTGTGCAACCTCATATTTATGCGGTGTTTGATAAAGAAATCTTAAAATTGATACTCTTTTTTCCATCCCAATTACAGAATCATAAGGACCCGTCATTCCGATATCAGTTATATATCCAGTTCCGTTTGGTAAAATCCGAGCATCGGCGGTTGGAATGTGGGTATGTGTTCCGAGCACAGCGCTAACTCTTCCATCAAGATACCAACCCATAGCCATTTTTTCAGCAGTAGCATCTGCGTGCATATCAACGATTATGACTTTCGTCTCTTTTGTTATTTTCGCAAGAGCCATTTCCATTGCTCTAAAAGGACAATCAATAGGATAAAGAAAAACCCTGCCTTGAAGATTGACAACAGCAACTTTGCCTTTTCCATTTTGAAGTTTATAAATAACATAACCTTTACCATAAGTTCCTTTGGGGTAATTCAGGGGTCTTAAGATGTTTGGTTCGTTTATAAGATAATCCTTTACTTGTTGTAATTTGTCCCAGACATGGTTTCCAGTTGTTATTACATTTACACCAGCTTGAAAAAGGCGTTGAGCTGTCTCTGGGGTTATACCTTTCCCGTCAGCAAGATTTTCACCATTTGCAACGCAAAAATCTATTTTATATTCTTTCTTAAAGTTCGGAAGCAACATTTCAACAATTCTTAGACCTGGTTCTCCGACGACATCTCCAATGAAAAGAATGTTTATTTCCATGATGCGAGAGCGGATGAATTTGTTTTTAAACATAAATAATATAGTAAAACGAGAGTTTAAATAAAAGCACCTTTTCAAAAGCTATTTATGCTCAAGTGGTGCGGGATTAAAAAATACGAAGGTTGATTTTGAGGTTTTTGATTTGTTTTTAAAAGGGTAGGGGAGGGTATCAAAATTAAAAAGCCCGGTTTTGAAGCCGGGCTTAAGAAGAGAATTAACCTTTTACTCCGTTTTTTTCTCTTTCTTCCTGGGTTAGTTCAAAAACCTTTCTAAAAAGTTTTTCGTCAATCTCGGTAAATTCAACTTTTCTTCTTGCCATTACTCTTTTTGCAACTTCTATTGCTTTATCAATCCTGTATGTTACGAATCCATCTTCCGCTCCACCCCAGGAGAACGAAGGAACAAATTTCGGCGGAAGTCCAGCACCGTAAATATTGCAATTTACCCCGATAACTGTTCCAGTATTGAACATGGTATTTATACCGCTCTTTGAATGATCTCCCATCGTCAAACCAACGAACATAGAACCGCTATCAATAAGTTCACCATCAATGTAAACTTTTACATTGCCATAATCATTTTTTAAATCGCTGTTATTTGTATCAGCTCCAATGTTAATCCAAGTTCCAAGGTATGAATGTCCTATAAATCCTTCATGTTGTTTGTTTGAATATGCGTGAATTATAGATGCCTCGACTTCACCGCCGACTTTACAAACTGGACCGATGCTTGTGTTTTCGTAAATTTTCGCTGAAACTTTTATCAAACTATCATCTCCAATATACGCTGGTCCTTCAATCACAGCATTTGGAAGGATCTTCGCATTTTTACCAATGTAAATAGGTCCATTTTCAGCATCAAGCACAACACCAGGTTTTATCTTTGCTCCTTCTTCAATATGAATGAAATGTTCATTTAAAAGATGAGCGCCGTCATAAACTTTGCCCAATTTCTTCGCTTTTCCTTCAGTTAATATGTTGAAATCAATCAAGATTTGTTCACCATTATTATTTACAAGTTCCCAAGGATAAGTTATCAACTTAACTTTGATATCAACTTTTTCAAAACCATCAAAGTCAGAATTTGAAAAAGGTTTGCCGAACTTGTTTTTGAATTTTTGCAAATTTTCACCGGTTGCCCAGAACGCAACGATTTCGCCATCTTTGACAAAAGCGACATCTTTTCCGTTGTATTTTAACTTATCCACAAAATGCGGTTCCGCTAAAACTCTACCGTTTATGAATAAGACTTGATTAACATCTGGTGGAATTTGATTGACATAAAAGTTTGGATAATCTCTTTTTAGAAGATCGGTTAAATAATCCCTCGCATGTAGAATTACAGTTGGATTTGAAAAACTTCTTATTATTTTGTCTTTCAACAAAGTAATACCGCAACGAAGTTCATATACAGGGCGGAAGTATACGAGAGGTAAGAGTTTTCTGTACTTCTCATCTTCAAATATGCAGATGTTCATCGCTATGTTTATAAATTAGTTTTTGATAGAAGGGGGATCGCTTTTTTGTAAAACGATCCCCGCTAAAAATTTACCCATAATAGACAAATTCAGCTGAAAGTTTTGAAGCTGCTTTTCTATCAAGAATGATAATTGCCTTTCTGTGCATTTGCAACATTGAAGCAGGACACATTGCGGTGACAGGTCCTTCAACTGCTGCTTTTACTGCATCTGCTTTGCCTTCACCGCTTGCAAGCAAAATCACTTCTTTAGCTTCCATTATCGTTCCGATTCCCATGGTTATCGCATACTTTGGAACTTCATCTATACTTTTGAAGAACCTTGAATTATCTTGTCTTGTTTTTTCCGTCAAGGTTTTAATTCTTGTCCTTGAGCCAAGCGATGAACCCGGTTCATTGAAAGCAATATGTCCATTTGCTCCAATTCCAAGAATTTGCAAATCAATACCTCCAAACTTTTTTATCTGCTCTTCATACCATTGACAGTATGCTTCAACTTTCGGATCAGTTTCGTAGGGGCTAATTTTCAAATCGCCAAACATTCCTTGGGGAATATGAACATTTGCGGGATTGATATTGATATGTTTGAATAAATTCTCCCACATAAAATAATGATAGCTTTGATCATGCTCAGGCGGCAGTCCGATATATTCATCAAGGTTAAAAGTTACAACTTTTGAAAAATCAAGTCCTTCTTCTTTGTGCATTCTTATAAGTTCTTTGTAAAGTCCAAGCGGTGTGCTGCCGGTTGCGAGTCCAAGGACAAGATTGGGCTTTCTGCGAATTCTGTCGGCAACAATTTTTGCAGCTTCCTTACTCATTGCATCGTAGTCTTCTTTTACGATTACAAGCATTTTAATTTTCCTCCATTTTTAGTTTTTGTTTTTATGTTTAAAAGATTGAAAGTTGCTTATATACAAAAAAAGGGAGGCGAATGCCCTCCCTTTTTTATAAATTTAGCCAAAAATCAGGGCTATTCGCCTTTGTTTTCTTGATAGTGCTTTGCGTAGCGCTTCATAAATCGTTCAACTCTACCAGCGGTATCAACAAGTTTCTGTTTTCCTGTGAAAAACGGATGACAATTTGAGCAAATTTCAACTTTGATGACTCCACCAACCGTTGATCTCGTTTCAAAAGTATTTCCACAAACACATGCAATTACTGCCTTCTTATAAGGTGGATGAATTCCTTTTTTCATTTTGAGCTCCTTGTGTTGTTTATTTTTTCGCTTTTAAATATAATCAAAATGTCGCTTAAAGACAAGGAAAATGTGCTTGATTCTAATGAATTTTTCAAAATCGCATTTTTCCTAAGAAATTATTTGCTTTTTATCACTCAAAAAATTATAAATTTTCGCAAAAAACTTTTAAAACCGTGAAAATTTTTAAATTTGAAACACAGCAGTTAATTCCAGCCTCAATTGATGTAGTGTGGGATTTCTTTTCAAATCCGAGGAATTTAAAAATCATCACGCCTCCTTATATGCGTTTTAAGATTCTAAACGAGATTCCAACTGAAATGGAAGAAGGTATGATAATCATTTACACAGTCAGTCCATTGTTTAACATTCCAATGCGATGGGTTACAGAGATAACATATGTTGAACCGAAAGTATTTTTCGTTGATGAACAACGCTTTGGTCCATATAAGTTTTGGCATCATAAACATAAATTTTCGCCAGTTGAAGGCGGAACTTTAATGATTGACTTGGTTCATTATGCATTACCTGTGCCTTTGATTGATGGAGTTTTAAATAAATTTTTAATCGCCCCTCGCATTAGGGAAATTTTTGAATTTAGGAGAAACAAAATAAAAGAAATTTTTGGAGAAAAATAGTAAATGTATTGCTGAAAAATTTTTTAGAGGAGGATTGAAAATAAAGAAAGGGCAGGGGTTAAGCCTGCCCTGTTTGGTAATTAAAACGGTGTCCTCCCTCTAAATTGAAAAGGCTGAGGTGTTTGAGGATTGTTTCCAGTAGTGGTTGGAAAGGCGTAACCTGTTATTATTTCATCGCCTTCTTTTAAATTTCCACCAACCATTTCAGTATAATTTCCATCAGTTATACCAGTTCTTACGAATACTGGTTTTGGATTTTTGTTTTCATCAAGAATCCATATAGTTGCTCTATTTCCACTGGGGAAGCCACCACCAAAGCGTGGTCCCCCTTGTCCCTGTTGTGCTTGTCCAAAGAAGCCAGGTCCACCACCTTCTTGTTGTCTCCTTTTCATGAATTCTTCCCTTCTTCTTTGCATCTCTTCCATTGCCTTTGCAAAGCGTTTGTCTTCAGGATCTGGCTTAAATCTTAAAGCTTGATTTGGAATTCTCAAAACATTTTCACGCTTATCTACCAAAATCCTAACATTAGCTGTCATTCCCGGTCGTAGTTTCAAATCATTATTATCAACATCTATGATCACCGCGTAGTTTATCACATTTTGAACATTTACAGGTTGCAAGCGGACTTGGGCAACTCTACCAACGAAAGTTTCTTCTGGATAAGCATCAACTGTGAAAAGGACAGTCTGACCTGGTTTGACTTTTCCGATATCAGCTTCATCAACGTTTGCTTCAACGCGCATTTTTCTTAAATCATTCGCAATTGTGAAAAGTGTAGGGGCTTGCAAACTTGCTGCGACGGTTTGTCCAACATCAACATTTCTTGATATTACAATTCCATCTATTGGTGAATAAATTGTTGAGTATTTTAAATTTACTCTTGCTCTTTCAAGTTGGGCTTCGGCAGATTTTAGTTGTGCGAGTGCTGTTTCATAGTTTGTTAACGCTTGATCATAATCCGCTTGTGATACGAGGTTTTTCGCATAAAGTTCCTTTATCCTGCTTAAATCGCGCTGTGCTTGATTTACTTGTGCTCTTGCTCTTTCAACCTGAGCTTCAGCATCTTTGACTTGCGCTGCAAGAAAAGTTGAATCAAGTTGTGCAATGACTTGTCCTTTTTTCACGACATCGTTGAAATCAACATATATCTTTGCAATTGTCCCGGATACTTGCGTTCCAACTTGAACGAGAGTAACAGGATTTAATGTCCCAGTTGTGGTCACATATACTTCAATCGTGCCGACATCAGCTTTAGCTGTTTTAAGTTGAAGATTTCCTGATTTTCTATTGTTAAGATAAAATGCGACCGCAAGCCCAGCTACAATCAAGACCAAGGCTATTATTAAAACACGAATAAGTTTCTTTTTCATTTCTTATTACCTCCGTCCATTTTTTTCTGTTTCTTTTATCATCTTTTCAAATTCTTTAATTTGCTCTGGAGTTAAAATTGCTCTTATTGAATCACGAAACGCACTTTTAAGAGAATCAAATTTGGGACGAAATTCTCTGCTTAAGTTTTTGAATTCCCTTTGCGACCAACTTAAAATTGAATCAAGACGAGCTTGTTGATCTTGGTTCAATTTCAATCGTTCAATGAGCTCTTTTCTATATTCTTTTAGCCCTCTTCTTGGTTGATGTTTCAATAGAAAAGTTCTATCCACCAAGATTCCAAGACCAAAACCAATTAAGATACATACTATTACAAGAATTATTGCCTTAGTTTTACTGCTCATTTTTTCCCTCCATTTGATAATGTTAGTTCAAGAACATCATCTTTGCTTAAATTTTCACCGGATGATATAACTTTTTGAACTGATGGCGTTTCATTCAATATCGCTTCGTCAATTTTGGGAGAAGTTCTTACAGACATGAACTCAAATCCAATTAGAATTAGAAAAACTATTATCAATGCGATCGCTAATTCTTTTGAAAATTCAATTACATAATCCCACAGCGTTTGTTGCACGCTTCTTTCTTTAAGTTTTGCTTGTATCCTTGTGAATAAATACGGGGAAACTTCAATAACTTGTTCTTTTAAGGATTCGCGTACAAGATCGTGAACCTTAACAAGTTGGAAGCACTCTTGACATTTTTTTATGTGTTCCTCAATAATTTCAATGTTGTTCTTTAACTCGCCATCAATATATTCGGAAACGAGTTTTTTAATTTTGCCGTGTCTCATTTTAGAATTTCCCTGTATTCTTTTAAATGTTCTGCTAAAAGTTTTCTCGCTCTAAAAATTCTTGACTTTACAGTTCCGACACTTACCTTGAGTATTTTTGCAATCTCTTCATATGATAAATCTTCAAACTCTCTAAGAACTATCGCAGTTTTGTATTCAATTGGAAGTTTTGAAATTGCTTTTTCAATAATTTCTCTTAATTCTCTTTGTTCAACGATTTTTTCAACTTGTGAATGAGATGGCTCTGCTTTTGGATTTTGGCTCAATACATCTGATAGAGAATAAGTCCTTGAACGCTGCCTTTTTCTTATCTCATCAATACAGATATTAACCGTGATCCTGTAAATCCATGTATAGAAAGCCGAGCCAAATTTATAGTCTTTTAATGATTCAATTACTCTTACGAACACATCCTGAGTTAGATCTTCGACAACGCTTGCATCACCTATAATCTTAAAGATCAAATTTGCAACTCTGTTTTGATACTTCTTCACGATAAATTCAAATGCTTTTTCATCACCATCCCTTGCTCGTTTAATGACTTCTGCTTCGTCAAATTGTTCAAACTGCTCTTTCATTTTCTGAAATTTATGACGATTAAGTTTGTTTAAAGTTCCTCAAAATTCGTCCGTTTCTTCTCTCCAGATTTGCGCTCCAAGCTGTTGAAGTTTTTTCTCAATCCGTTCATATCCTCTGTCAATATGATAAATTCGTAAAATTTCCGTTTTTCCTTCGGCAACGAGACCAGCAAGTATTAATGATGCGCTTGCCCGCAAGTCGGTTGACATTACCTTTGCTCCTTTGAGCTTTTTCACGCCTCTTACAATTGCTACATTTTCATTAACTTCAATATCTGCACCAAGCCTAACAAGCTCTGGGACATGCTTAAATCTGTCGTAAAAAATTGTCTCCGTTATAATGGATGTTCCTTTCGCGATTGACATAAGGGCTGTCCACTGAGCTTGCATATCTGTGGGAAAGCCCGGATATTCAGCTGTTGTGACATCAACAGGTTTTATTTCCTCAGGTGCTTCAAGTTCAACGAAATCATCTCCAATTTTTAGATTACATCCGGCGTTTTCAAGTTTAAAGAGGACGGCTTCAAAATGGTTTGGATTACATCTTTCAACTCTTACTTTTCCACCTGTTATTGCTCCAGCTATTAAAAAAGTTCCTGCTTCAATTCTATCAGGTATCGTTACAATATCAGCTGGATGCAGCTGGTCAACACCTTCAATTTCAATTTTATCTGTTCCAAGTCCATTTATTTTTGCTCCCATTGAATTTAAAAATTCACCAAGTTGAACTATTTCTGGTTCCTTCGCTGCATTTTCAATTACAGTTGTTCCCTTTGCAAGAACAGAAGCCATCATTATGTTTCCAGTGGCGCCGACGCTTGGTTTATCAAAATGTATTCTGGCACCTCGCAGTTGCTTAGCTTTGGCAATGATATAACCAGCCTCAAGCTCAACATCTGCACCAAGTTTTTTTATGCCTTCAATGTGAAGATCAACAGGTCTTGGTCCCCAAGCACAACCACCAGGTAAGGAAACACGAGCATAACCAAATCTTCCAACAAGTGGACCAAGGACATAAATAGACGCTCTCATCTTTTTGACGAGTTCATAGGGTGCTTCAAATTTTGATATGTTTTCTGTGTTGATAGTTAAAATATGATTTTCAAATTTAACATCAACTCCCATTTCCGTGAGCACTTGTCTCATTGTTTTTACATCTCTAAGGTCGGGGGTGTTGTAAATTTTGTAGGTTCCGCTTGCGAGAATTGTTGCCGGCATTAGTGCGAGAACTGAATTTTTAGCTCCACTAATTTCTACCGTCCCTGAAAGTTTTTGTCCACCGATAATTACGAATTTTTCCATTTTCGTCTTTACTTTAATTTTACGCTTTCTTTAAATTTCAAAAAATAAACTCAAAAACAAAATTTTGCAATCCTTACATTTTTTTAGTATTTTTGATACAAAAGGCAAGGGAAACTGAAATTAAAACCACTGACAATATGTCAAATTTTGAATATAGATTACTTGAAGAAATCAAGTCAAAAATAGATGAAAAAATTCTTCCGTTTGTTGATAAACCAGGAAGATACATTGGTAATGAGTTTAATATCATAGTTAAGCCAGACGCAGAAATAAGAATTGCTTTATGTTTTCCAGATGTCTATGAAATAGGGATGTCTTATATTGGATTCAAAATTTTATATAACATTGTGAACAAGATACCATGGGCAAGTGCTGAAAGAGTTTATGCTCCTTGGGTGGATGCAGAAGAAATTATGCGAAAAGAAGGAATCCCTTTATTTTCCTTGGAAACGAAAAGACCTTTAAAACTTTTTGATGTCGTTGGTTTTACATTCCAATACGAACTTCATTATACAAACATTTTGAACATGCTTGATTTGGGGAATGTGCCAATTTTTGCGAAAGATAGAACTGATGAAGATCCAATAGTTATAGCAGGTGGTCCAGTTGCTTGTAATCCTGAACCAATGTCTGCTTTCATTGATGCATTTTTGCTCGGGGATGGGGAAAACCTTTTGCCTGCTTTTCTTGAAATCGTCCGTAAAATGAAAAAAGAAGGTGCAAAAAGAGATGAGATTTTATTAACAGCAGCAAAAACTTTGCAAGGAGTGTATGTTCCAAAATTTTATGAACCGGTTTATGAAAATGGGAAAATAAAAAGCATTAAAAAACTTATTGATGATGTTCCACTTCCAATCAAACGAAATGTCATACCGGAATTAAAGCCAGAATATTATCCAGATAGACCAGTTGTTCCGCTGATTGAGGTCGTTCACGATAGATTTCAGCTTGAGATAATGCGAGGTTGCACTCAAGGTTGTCGGTTCTGCAATGCAGGAATGATCTACAGACCTGTTCGTGAAAGATCCGTTGGTGATTTAATTAATGAAACAAAAGCGGTAATAGAGAACACTGGTTATGAGGAGATGTCTTTGGTTTCTCTTTCAACATCAGATTATTCTTTGTTGCCAGAGTTAATGAGTAAAAATTACGAACTCATCAAAGAAAAGCGCGTTTCCCCGAGTTTTCCGTCACTTCGTCCGCAGACATATACAACAGGAATTGCAAAATTTGCAAGAGAAGGTGGTGCAAGCGGTTTGACATTTGCTCCGGAAGCTGGGACGGAAAGATTACGTAGGGTAATAAATAAACAAAGTTCTGAGGAAGATTTCTATCGTGCCGTTGAAATAGCGATTGATTATGGATGGCGACTCGTTAAGCTTTACTTTATGATGGGACTTCCCACGGAAACATATGAAGATCTTGACGGAATTTTGAGGATCGCTGAAAATGTGTTGAGAATTGCAAGGCAGAAGAAAGTTTACAACATGGAAGTCCATGTCTCTGTATCTCCTTTTTCTCCAAAACCACATACTCCATTTCAATGGGAAAGACAAAATTCAATTGAAGAATTGCTTGACAAGACGAAATATCTAAGATCAAAAAACAAATACAGAAATATAAAACTTGACATCAGAGATCCAAGAGTTACAACACTTGAAACAATACTTGGGCGTGGCGATAGAAGGATTTCAAATGTAATTTACTCAGCTTGGAGAAAAGGAGCAAAGTTTGATGCTTGGACGGATAAAATGAATTTTGATTTATGGCTTGAGGCATTAAACGAGCATGGCTTTAAAGTAGAAGATTTCATCCGCGAATTTGACAAAGATGAGGTTTTTCCGTGGGATCATATTTTTATGGGTGTTTTGAAAAAGTTCTTGTGGAGGGATAGGGAAAAAGCTTATAAAGAAGCAATGATTTCTGATTGTAGACCTGAAGATATCTGTCATGCGTGTGGAGCTTGTGATTTTAAATCCATAAGAATGTTGATAAGGGAACAAATAGATAAACCTGATAAAACAGCGCAATATGGCGAAGTTATGAGCATGGGTGAAGATATAATCTGGATTGATAAATCCCAAAGAAATGAAACAAAGCAAGTTCAAACTTATTTTTACAGAATGAAATACACGAAAGAGGGATATTTGAGATACATTTCGCATCTTGATCTTGTTCGTTTATTTAATCGTATTTTTAGGAAGTCTGGATTAAAAGTTGCATATACTCAAGGTTTTCATCCGCATCCCAAGTTTTCTTTTTCTGCCCCGCTTCCACTTGGTTATTCAAGTTTGTGTGAATTTGTTGATTTTGAGCTTGAAGAGCATCTTGATACCAATGAGATCAAGGGTCGTCTTGCTTCAAATCTTCCTGATGGAATGCGCGTGAAAGAAATAAAGGAAATTTCAAAGCCTAAAGAATCACTTGACAAGCAAATAAATCTTTTTGAATACAAAATCTATTTCACATCACAGGAACTTGCAGATCAAATTTGGTTGTTTCTCTCAAAGGATCAAGTCTTGATTCATAAGGTAAATCAAAATGGTAAGTTAAAAACTTTAAACATTCGCAATTATGTCCGAGAAATATACATGGATAATGGTGGATTTAAACTTCAAATTATTCGTGGCAAAGATGGCGTAATGCCACGAGTTGAATTAATTCTTGAAATTCTTTTGGGTTTAAACAAAGAAGAAATCAAAAAATTGAAAATTGAAAGAACAGGGCAATTCATTTGTAAAGATGATGACATTTTTGATCCAATTGATTATGAGGTAGTGAAAAACAAAGTAGGAGTTTTTAGTTATGAGAAAAGAAATTTATATCAGCACGAAGAAGAAAGAAACGCGTATAGCAGTTCTTGAAGATGGTCAAATTGCGGAGTTGTTCTTTGAAAATCCAGAACAAGAAAGAATGGTTGGAGATATTTACCTTGGTAAAGTTGCAAGGGTGTTGCCCGGGATAAAAGCAGCTTTTATTAACATCGGACACAAGCAAGATGCATTTCTTCATTTTGCTGATATTGATAAAACATCAATTGAAGAATACGCTGACCTTCTTGGTGATGACACGAGCGTTGATGAGGTTTCAGAAACCGCGACTGATACTATGGAAGAAAAAGAATTAGCCTCTTTACAGCCTATCTCTTCTTCTAAATCATCGGTTAGTACGACTGAAGTATATGCACCTGGAAAACCTCATATGTTGAAAAAAGGGCAACCGATATTAGTTCAGGTAATCAAAGAACCGCTCGGAAGGAAAGGCGCCAGAGTTACGACAAGGATAACTCTTCCTGGAAGATTTCTTGTTCTTATGCCTTTTATGGAGAATAAAATTGGGATATCAAGGAAAATTTTAAATGTCAAGGAAAGAAGAAGGTTAAGAAACATAATTAAAGCGCTTCTTCCTAATGGATATGGCGTTATTGTTAGAACCGCCGCTGAAGGGAAGGATACTAAGACATTGAGAGGAGAACTTGAACAGTTAATCGCAACTTGGGAAAAAATAGAAAAGATGATCCCAACGGAGAAACCTCCCGCTTTGCTTTACAAAGATATAAGTGTGACATCAAGCGTGATGCGTGATCTCTTAACTAAAGATGTAGAAAGGGTTGTTGTTGATTCAAAATCTCTTTTCCGTGAGATAGTTGCATACGCAAGGTGGGCAGCACCTGATGTAGTTGACAAAATTGAACTTGATGAGACAGAGGATATTTTTGAAAAGTACGGAATAAATAAAGAAATTGAAAACTCCCTCGGTAGAAAAATCTATCTTCGCGGTGGATCTTACATCTTAATTGAGCAAACGGAAGCGATGACTGTTATAGATGTAAACACGGGAAAGTATGCACCACGCCAAAATCAAGAGCAAGTATCTTTGAGAATTAATCTTGATGCTGCAAAAGAGATAGTAAGGCAGCTGAGATTAAGAGATATCGGCGGGTTGATAGTCGTTGATTTTATTGATATGGAAGATGAAAAAAGTAAAAGGAGGTTATTTGAGGAACTTCGAAAAGAATTCAAAAAGGACAGGGCAAAGGTAACTGTTTTACCTATGACGGAATTCGGTCTGATTCAAATTACAAGGCAAAGAGTAAGACCGAGCGTGTTTGAGAAATTTAGTGAACCATGTCCTACCTGTGCTGGGACTGGAACGATTTTTCTAAGAGATCTTATACTTAGAAAAATAGAACGATGGTTTGCAAAATTTAATGCAATTTCATCCGAAAAAAATATTATTTTAAAACTTCATCCCACGGTCGCTAAATACATGAAGACAAGTTTAAGAGGAAGATTGAAAATTTTGAAATTCATTTTACGATATTTTATCAAAGTGAAAGTTGAGGCGGATCCAACTCTTTCGGTTGAAGAGTTTAAAGTAGTTTCAGCAAAAACGGGCAAGGAATTAACAGAAGCAGGAACATATATCGGCATTTCAAAAGAAAGCTAAAAATTAAATGGAGATTTAAAATGAAAATTTTTCTTGACACTGCAAATGTCGATGAAATAAAAGAAGCAGCAAGCTGGGGAATACTTGATGGTGTTACAACTAACCCAAGCTTAATCGCAAAGGAAAAGAGGGATTTCAGAGAGATTATATACGAAATATGTTCTATTGTTGATGGCGATATTAGCGCTGAAGTTATATCAACTGACCTCGACGGCATAATCAAAGAGGCAAGGGAACTTGCAAAGATTTCTAATAATATAGTTGTAAAAATCCCATTAATAAAGGATGGTTTAAAAGCTGTTAAGATTTTAAGAAATGAAGGTATAAGAACGAATGTGACACTCTGTTTTTCTCCAACTCAAGCAATTTTAGCAGCGAAAGCCGGTGCTTATTACATTAGCCCGTTTGTGGGTCGTCTTGATGATATATCAAGTGATGGAATGAATTTGATCAGACAGATAGTTCAGATTTACAAAAATTATAATTTTCAAACTCAGGTTCTCGTTGCGAGCGTGAGGCATCCTATGCATGTTGTTGAAGCTGGGCTTATAGGGGCAGATGTTGTCACGATGCCATTTAAAGTTTTGGAACAGATGATAAAGCATCCGCTTACAGACATCGGTTTGGAAAGATTTCTTGAAGATTGGAAAAAGGCTCAATTGGAAGTTGAAAAATTTGAAAAAGTTAAATAAAAACTTAAAAGGATGCACGGATGAAACGCACCCCATTTTATGAAATTCATCTTGAACTTGGAGCGAAAATCGCACCTTTTGCTGGCTTTGAAATGCCAATTCAATATGATGGAATTATAATTGAACATAAGCGAGTTCGTGAATCTGTTGGGGTCTTTGATGTTTCGCATATGGGTGAATTTAAAGTAAGTGGAAAAGATGCGTTAAATTTTTTGCAAATGTTAACAGTTAACGATGTTTCAAAAATTTCTCCTGGGAGAGCACAATATACAGCGATGTGTTATGAAGATGGAGGCATAGTAGACGATCTTTTGGTATATAATCTCGGAGATTCATATATGGTTGTTGTAAACGCAGCGAACGTTGAAAAGGATTTTGAATGGATGAGCAAACATATTCAAGGAGATGTAATTCTTGAAAATATAAGCGATAAAGTTGCACTTTTGGCTATTCAAGGTCCGAGATCTCTTTTAACATTACAGAAATTGACGGATGTTGATTTAACACAGATAAAGTATTATCATTTTGTTAAGGGCAAGCTTGCTGGGATTGAGATGATAATTTCAAGAACTGGTTATACTGGTGAACTTGGTTTTGAACTTTATTTTGATGCTGATCCGGAGCTTTGTAGAAAAGTTTGGAATGCAATTATGGAAGCTGGCAAAGAATTTAACATCGGTCCTGTGGGTCTTGGTGCAAGAGACACTTTGAGAACCGAAATGGGATATATGCTTTATGGAAATGATATTGATCAAACCACAAATCCACTTGAAGCCGGGTTGGATTGGATCGTAAAATTTGACAAAGGTGATTTTATAGGTAAGGAAAAGCTGCTTAAAATTAAAAGCGAAGGAATAAAAAGAAAGCTTGTGGGTTTCATAAGTGATGATAAAATTCCACCAAGGCATGGCTATGAAATTTATAAAAATGGAGAAAAGATAGGTTATGTTACGAGCGGGACTTTCTCGCCAATACTTGAAAAAGGGATAGGAATGGGATATGTTGATGTTAAATTTTCAAGCTTGGGTGAGAAAATAATAATTAATGCTCGTAGTAAAGAATTAACAGCAGTTATTGTAAATCTTCCATTCGTTCCAAATAGAGCAAAATAAAAGCAGGGGATAAATGAATATTGATTTGTTTTTCACACCT
>JBCNVC010000260.1:0-1095 GCA_039630395.1 Candidatus Kryptonium sp.
CCAGGGAGGAAGGTAGTAAGATGGGATGGGAAAGATGAGGAGGGAAGGTATGTTGGATCAGGTGTTTACTTCTACACGATGCAAGCAAAATCGTTGGATCAAGAAGGGAGAAAATTTGTGAAGACAAGAAAAGCAATCTTGTTGAAGTGATTTAATTTAGATTGTTGAGAGAGATTTTGTTTTTTGATGTTTTTGAAGAACTTAACGGTAGAATTAGTTGAATGTTTGTTTTGTTAAGAGGAGTTTGGCGATAGAGTTGGGTTGGTAAATGATGATTTTGTGGTAGTGTTAAAGTGATCTTGACATTGATTGTGTGGTTTGTTATATTAATTACGAGGCGAAAAAACAATACGAAGGCAGGCGATGGTTTTAGGAAGGAAAATAGAGCAAGCGATAGGTTTTTTGCTAATTTTGATTTCGGTGGTAGTTTCGGAGGAGAGAGGTTTTTCGTTTTTTGGGAATAGTTGGTTTGAGCCGAATATGGGACAGATAGGGGATATGTGGGGTAGGGTTGTGAAGGGGGTGTTTTTTTATGGTCGTGGCAGAGGATTTGATGTATATGTTGGGGAAAGGGGAGTAAGTTATGTGTTAAGAGATGTTCAGGAGAATGGGTATAAGTTTGATGTTTTGGATTTTGAAAGTAGGATGAAAGAGGAGGGGGTTTTGCACAGGTGGGGTAGGATAGATTTGGAGTTGGTTGGTGGAGAGGTGAGTGTGGATAGGATAGAGTATGAGGGTGTAGTGGAAGGTTATGCGAATTATTATTATGGACATTGTCCAGAAGGTGTTTTGTATGTTTTGGGGTATAGGAGAGTTAGGATACGTGATGTATATCCTGGTGTGAATTGGGTTTGGGAGGTGAGGGAGGGTGGAGAGATACATCACGAGTTTGAGTTGGAGGGAGCGGATAGGTTAAGTTTGATAAGGATGAGGATAAGGTGGGCGGATGTGGAGTTGGGGGATGGAGGTAGGTATTTGGTGATGGGGAATGAGGTTGGTAGGATTAAAGATGGGGAGGTAGTTGGTTATGGAGAGGGGGGTAGGGTGGTAGGAGTTAGGTATGTTAGGTTTGGGGAGGAGATAGGTTATGAGTTG
>JBCNVC010000261.1:0-1089 GCA_039630395.1 Candidatus Kryptonium sp.
ATCACTTGCAGAAATAGAAGAAATGGATTTTCTAAGCAGAACACCTTTTTCAAGATCATACAGTGAAGAAACAGCAAGACTTATTGACGAAGAAGTTAAAAGAATTATTGACCAAAGCTATAAAAAAGCACTTGAAGTTTTAACCGCGCATAGAGACAAACTTGATAAACTGGCAAACCGCTTGCTCGAAAAGGAAGTAATTGATAGGAAAGAACTTGAAGAAATTTTAAACCAAAATTAAGGTTATAAAAATGCATAAAAAACTCGTTCTTTCCTTCTTAATCTTTCAAACTCTTCTTTTCTCAATGGACGAGCCTGACCAAATTGTAAAACCAAAATCGCGACCGATTCAAATTCAAACAACTTTAGGATTTACACTTACAGCTGGAAATTCAGACACGAGAATTTTAACATTTGACTCAAACATTCAAAAACCTTTTGAGAGATTTATCTACTACACGAAATTTAATATCGCATATGGAACATCAAAATATGGAAATGGTCCGCGAATTGAAACAACGAATAACTGGACTATCTCAACCCGACTTGATTGGTTCACATCAGATAAAAGAAAAAATTATCTCTTTATTTCAAGCGGCTTATCCGGAAATAAGTTTCGCGGCTACTGGTCAAGACGAAATGCTCAGCTTGGTGCAGGTTATAATTTCTTCTACGATGTTGATACATTAAAATTAAACTTTGGTCTCGGAGTTGACTATTCAAAAGATAACCTCGTTATTAAAGGAAGCGCCGATGACGAAATCTTTTTCGCTCTTCTAAAACCTGAATTTGAGATAATAATCAATAAGAACATAAAGCTTGGAAACAACGCTAATTGTTTCGTTGATTTTCAAGAACTCAAAAATTACAGAATAAATTCGCAAACATACCTAAACCTAAAAGTGACAACGCGACTTGCGATAAACTTAAACTTTAACCTCAACTACGATAACAAGCCAAGATTGATTCCTGAAATTGGGGACAACGGTAAACCAACAGGTAAATTTATACTTGCAAAACCAGCTGATAAAATTTTTAACATAGGGATTTCTGTTACTGTGTGAGAAGCAGACCCGCTTTAAAATTTTC
>JBCNVC010000262.1:0-1086 GCA_039630395.1 Candidatus Kryptonium sp.
ATCACTTGCAGAAATAGAAGAAATGGATTTTCTAAGCAGAACACCTTTTTCAAGATCATACAGTGAAGAAACAGCAAAACTTATTGACGAAGAAGTTAAAAAAATTATTGACCAAAGCTATAAAAAAGCACTTGAAGTTTTAACCGCACATAGAGATAAACTTGATAAGCTAGCAAATCGCTTGCTTGAAAAAGAAGTAATTGATAGAAAAGAACTTGAAGAAATTTTAAAACAAAATTAGGGAGATAAGAATGCGTAAAAAACTTGTTCTTTCACTCTTAATTTTTCAAACTCTTCTTTTCTCAATGGGCAAAGCCGACCAAATTGCAGAAACAAAATCGCAACCACTTCAGATTCAAACAACCTTAGGATTTACACTTACAGCTGGAAATTCAGATGTGAGAATTTTAACATTTGATTCAAACATTCAAAAACCATTTCAAAGGTTCACACACTATATCAATTTTAATCTTGCTTACGGGACTTCAAGATATGGAAGCGGTCCGAGAATTGAAACAACAAATAATTGGTCTATTTCAACAAGAATTGATTGGTTCATGTCGGATAAGAGAACAGGTTATCTTTTTCTTTTAAGCGCTTTATCTGGAAATAAGTTTCGTGGTTACTGGTCAAGAAGAAACGTACAACTTGGCGCAGGTTACAGTTTTTTTGATGTTGATACACTCAAACTAAACCTTGCTCTTGGCGTTGATTATTCCAAAGATAACTTAGTCGTAAAAGGTAGCGCTGATGATGAGAACTTTTTCGTCCTTCTCAAACCTGAATTTGAAATAACAATTAAAGAAAACATCAGATTTGGAAGCAATGCGAATTGGTTTGTTGATTTTCAAGATTTCAAAAACTACCGCATAAATTCACAAACATACCTAAATCTAAAACTTACAACGCAACTTGCAATAAATTTCAGCTTTATCCTTATTTATGATAACAAACCAAGATTGATACCCGAAATTGGTGATGGTGGAAAACCAACAGGTAGATTTATACCTGCAAAACCAGCTGATAAAATTTTTAACATAGGGATTTCTGTTACTGTGTGAGAAGCAGACCCGCTTTAAAATTTTC
>JBCNVC010000263.1:0-1084 GCA_039630395.1 Candidatus Kryptonium sp.
AAGTCCACGCCTGCCACCGCACCCGAGCCAAGAGGTAGACAGTCCGCAGACCTGTAAGCCTTCAGAAACCTCTCCCCATCACCGAGGAACATCTCCCGATAGGCTAAAAAGTGGTGAGCCAGTCTTATGGGCTGAGCCCTTTGAAGGTGGGTGTAGGAAGGCAGGAGTATGTCCACACTTTTCTCCGCAAGCCTTACCAGAGTTCTGCGAAGTTCCCCAAGAAGCCCGCCTATCTCTTCAATCCTTTCCCTTATGTAAAGCCTCTCGTCAGTGGCTATCTGGTCGTTCCTGCTCCTTGCGGTGTGGAGCTTTCCCCCCACATCCCCCAGCCTTTTTATGAGCTCCGCCTCCAGGTTCATGTGCACGTCCTCGAGCTCCTCTCTGAACTCAAACCTACCCTCCTGCACCTCAATCTCTATAGCCCTCAGCCCCTGAAGGATTCTCTCTGCCTCTTCCTCCGAGAGAAGACCCGCTCTAAGAAGTGTTTTCACATGAGCCATACTCTGCCTTATGTCCCAGGGCGCAAGCTCACGGTCAAAGCTCACCGACTGGGTAAACCTTTCCACGAACTCCTCTGTCTTTTCTCTGAAGCGACCTTCCCAGGGCTTTTGCATGTAAAAATTATAGCAGGGGGTTTTTGTTCTATACTTATGTGTAGCAATGGGCTGGGTAAAAAGGGGGATACTCTTTCTGCTCCTGCTGACCCTTTCCTGCGGTGGAGGGGGTCAGGAAGGGGCTGGCTTTGTGCTAAAGCTTGCCTCAGAAAGCCAGGCTTTTGAAAGCATACTTCTGAGAGTTTCCTACCCCGAGGGCTTCTATCGGGAGCTTAGAACTGGACCCTTCCAGCCCGGTGAGAGGGTGGAGTTCAAGCTCAGCCTGCCCGAGGGCAGAGAAAGGCTTATTGAGGTCTTCCTCTACAGCGGTGGAAAACCTACCTATTATAGAGCTCTCTTCCTCCAGAGCCTCAGGAGGGAAGACAGGGTTCTGGTAGAGCTCTCACCCTCAGGAGTGGAACTGGAACAGCTGGAGAGGCGCTCGGAGGGCTTTAAAAAGGGCAAAGTGGAGCTTGAGCTCTTCAGTCAGG
>JBCNVC010000264.1:0-672 GCA_039630395.1 Candidatus Kryptonium sp.
GTATCCATCCACTGGCTCTTTGTCTTCCTCTTCTACAAGCACAAACTCGCCCTTCTGGATGGTTGGGTGCATGCTGTCTCCGTCAACCTTGAAAGCCACCACTGTCTTTGCTTTTAGCCTGCTCCTTTCAATGAGAACATGGTCAGGTGTGTAGATGTATCCTCCAGCTCCTACGCTTGTTATTACAGGAATAGCCACGAGCTCCACAGGATAGACTTCCTCAGCCTGTGGCTTTTTAGCCCACATATCACCTTTGCCTGTTTTTAGCCATTCAAGGCTGACACCGAACTCACTGGAAATAAGAAGGAGCGTTGTTTCATCAGGAATGCGTTTGCCTGATTCGTATTGGTAGATACTCATATAAGCCCTTCCAATCCTTTCACCAAAAGCCTTCTGGCTTAAGCCCAGAGCCTCTCTAACTGCCTTGATGCGCTGCCCTATTGTTCCCTGACCTATATCAGTCATTGAATAAAAACCCTCTTGACAAATTTCATTCGTTGACTTATACTTATCCTTACCATGGCTAACCGCATTAAAGAAATTATAAAAGCCATACGTCGGGTGAGAAATTAAGCCAATTTCTTTTTCCTGAAGAAGCTATATGCAATAGAGCAAGCATACAAATAACACAAAAGCGTAATACCCCCTCCACCACCTGCCTCATACCCCTCT
>JBCNVC010000264.1:682-1084 GCA_039630395.1 Candidatus Kryptonium sp.
TAACTCTTTATAGCAGCTATCACCCCCTCCACCACAAAATGGCATGCTGACTGTTTTCTGCGATTGAGTCTTTTCTTGCGTATTTTTCAGACTAATTTGTTGGTTGAACTAGCAGGTAGGCCTCACACATTTAATATAATGGTGAGATATAGCTGTATGAAAGGGAAGAAGCCTTCTATGTTAAGCTCAGGGGATTTTAACGATTGGTTAAAAGATTTTCTAAGAGAAGAACCCAGAAGGGAACACTAAAAAAGCTTATGACTATTCCTATGCCAGCGCTGGCAAAAGCCAAGTTGTGATTAAGTCCATACTTTAGTACGAGTACGCTCGCCATTATCATGGTAGGCATTGCAGATTCAAGCACAGAGACCATATATGCGGTGTTATCTATTGGCAGGGGTT
>JBCNVC010000265.1:0-1076 GCA_039630395.1 Candidatus Kryptonium sp.
TATTTTACCGTGGTTTGAATCGAACCTGTGAGGGATTGAAACTAACAATCTTGTCATCTATCAATTGCATGAATGTTCGGTTTGAATCGAACCTGTGAGGGATTGAAACTCGCCTTCGGAAACTCGCTCCTCACCCGCACCAAAAAGTTTGAATCGAACCTGTGAGGGATTGAAACGCTCTGTTTCTGCAATTAATCTTTTAACTACTTCAGTTTGAATCGAACCTGTGAGGGATTGAAACTACTTCCCCCTTTGAATATCTTCCGCCCTCTTTGCAGTTTGAATCGAACCTGTGAGGGATTGAAACTAAACACAATACCAAGAGCTTGGGAGTATTATATCCGTTTGAATCGAACCTGTGAGGGATTGAAACAGCCACCAGTTGGTGCTTTGGATGTCAAAGATAACCTGTTTGAATCGAACCTGTGAGGGATTGAAACTCCATCAAACTCATCAAAGCCTGCGAATACATCGCTTTGTTTGAATCGAACCTGTGAGGGATTGAAACTGACCAGGCGATAATTAATAATCTTGCCTTAGTCCTGCGTTTGAATCGAACCTGTGAGGGATTGAAACTTTCATATCCAACAAACAAAGGATATGCCAAGGTTTGTTTGAATCGAACCTGTGAGGGATTGAAACTAAACTTACTTTTGAATTTAAATTTTTGCCTGAAACGTTTGAATCGAACCTGTGAGGGATTGAAACTATTTTGTTGAGTACGGGGCAAACAGTGAGGAAGTGAGTTTGAATCGAACCTGTGAGGGATTGAAACTTTTTTATTAATTCCGCAAACTCATCCAACGGCACACAGTTTGAATCGAACCTGTGAGGGATTGAAACTCGCTTTTCGTCGTTTGTTTTTGTCCTCCGTAGTATCGTTTGAATCGAACCTGTGAGGGATTGAAACAAGTCAAATTTACCTCAACCAGCCTCGGCGTCATATCGTTTGAATCGAACCTGTGAGGGATTGAAACATTGTTTTGCCAATACACGAGCCCACAGCTTAAAAGGGTTTGAATCGAACCTGTGAGGGATTGAAACAAATTCAGGAAAATTGAACAAATCAGGGAGCA
>JBCNVC010000266.1:0-1064 GCA_039630395.1 Candidatus Kryptonium sp.
CCTCACAGGTTCGATTCAAACATCCCCCTGAAGAATACATTTAAAATCCTAAATTATTTGGTTTCAATCCCTCACAGGTTCGATTCAAACGGCAGTAGAGAAAACTGATGAAGAAAGATTAAGAGATAGTTTCAATCCCTCACAGGTTCGATTCAAACAAGCCTGCGAGTATATGTTACAAAGATTCCAAATAAAAGTTTCAATCCCTCACAGGTTCGATTCAAACAAAATTTCGTCCCTGACTTTGCAGTAGTAATTCAAGTTTCAATCCCTCACAGGTTCGATTCAAACGAAAGCGTTTACATAGGATTTCAACGGCGAAGCCAAGTTTCAATCCCTCACAGGTTCGATTCAAACGTTTTTAAGGACATCCAGGATTCAATAAAGTCGGGGTTTCAATCCCTCACAGGTTCGATTCAAACCTATCTCGAGAAACCAGAGCTGTTTGATAAACTTGCCGAGTTTCAATCCCTCACAGGTTCGATTCAAACCGAGAAATGGGCTTTATCCGTTGAGACCTTTTGGGGAGTTTCAATCCCTCACAGGTTCGATTCAAACAAATTTGCAAAAATTCTGGAAAACGCAACTAAAACGTTTCAATCCCTCACAGGTTCGATTCAAACTGGTGATAACATCGGCTAATGATGGGGTGCATAGGGTTTCAATCCCTCACAGGTTCGATTCAAACAAAGTTGGATACATACAGGTTTGATGGCTTATTAATGTTTCAATCCCTCACAGGTTCGATTCAAACATGGTAGAAAGATGCCCCAAATGCGACTATGTTCTTGTTTCAATCCCTCACAGGTTCGATTCAAACACACTTGAATCCAAAACATCGTATCCCAACGCCAAGTTTCAATCCCTCACAGGTTCGATTCAAACTAATGGAAAAGAATTGGCGAGGATCGCAAACGCAACCGTTTCAATCCCTCACAGGTTCGATTCAAACTATAATAGAGGGTGAGTTTTTCTTTAAATCCACACCCGTTTCAATCCCTCACAGGTTCGATTCAAACCCACGGTAAAATAATACTTCAATAAAACTAACTCACACACTCAAA
>JBCNVC010000267.1:0-1061 GCA_039630395.1 Candidatus Kryptonium sp.
GATTCAAACGGAGTTGGTGAGGCGAGGGAGCAACTGAGAATATTTGAGTTTCAATCCCTCACAGGTACGATTCAAACAAAGTCAAATGTAAGTATAGCTTCACAATCTAAATAGTTTCAATCCCTCACAGGTTCGATTCAAACCAATTTTATAATTCATTTACCAAGAAACGATATTGTGTTTCAATCCCTCACAGGTTCGATTCAAACTTTTTACTTACTATCCATATCTGCGTCTAATAATTAAGTTTCAATCCCTCACAGGTTCGATTCAAACTGAAGACCTTTTTAATCGGGTCAAATAACTTGCCTTGTTTCAATCCCTCACAGGTTCGATTCAAACATGATATCAAGCTAAGCCAAAGGAGCCCCGTTTCAACGTTTCAATCCCTCACAGGTTCGATTCAAACAAACAAAAAATTAAAGAGGAGGGAAATAGCTATGGCGAAGTTTCAATCCCTCACAGGTTCGATTCAAACTGGTGAAGTGCCAGATGAGGTAAAAATAAAAGTTAAGTTTCAATCCCTCACAGGTTCGATTCAAACTTTAATGCGGATGAATTTAAAAGATTTGAAGAATTGTGTTTCAATCCCTCACAGGTTCGATTCAAACGATAAAAGATGAGTTAGACCAAGCAATAGCAGTGTGGTTTCAATCCCTCACAGGTTCGATTCAAACATATTTGCTGGTTATGAAACGGAGATTTTTTTTAGGGAGTTTCAATCCCTCACAGGTTCGATTCAAACATGTGAGAGGGGATTACAGGATTAATTATAAGGTGAAGTTTCAATCCCTCACAGGTTCGATTCAAACAAAATGAGAAATCAAAAACAAAAAAAAGGGGCTTACAAGTTTCAATCCCTCACAGGTTCGATTCAAACAGTTACATAGCAGGAAAGACAGGTTGCACCCACATTCGTTTCAATCCCTCACAGGTTCGATTCAAACTTATGAATGTGAAACCGAAAAAGATATATTGATTGTTTGTTTCAATCCCTCACAGGTTCGATTCAAACTTATTCTGCTTCGCCTGGTTATTTCCAGGCAAAGATAGGTTAGTTT
>JBCNVC010000268.1:0-1058 GCA_039630395.1 Candidatus Kryptonium sp.
TCACGAAGTACTGCAACTCCTCCACCCGATGTTCCAATCCATTTACTTCCCTGTTTATCTATGGTAATTGCAAGAACTATATTATCTGGCAACCCTGAATTTGATACATTATAAACCACCCAACTCGTTCCATCAAATTTTGCAAGTCCTCCATTTGTTCCAATCCACTTATTTCCCTGTCCATCTATAGCAATCGTAATAACAATATTACTTGGCAAACCTGAATTTGATATGTTGTATACTGTCCATTTCGTGTCATCAAACTTTGCAAGTCCACCCAATGTACCAATCCACTTGTTTCCTTGTCTGTCTATGACGATTGCATAAACCCTGTTATCCGGCAACCCTGAATTTGATGTATTGTAAACTGTCCACATCGTATCATCAAATTTTGCGAGCCCTCTTTTCGTGCCAATCCACTTACTCCCTTGCTCGTCTATAGCAATTGCATTGACCTCATCATCTGGTAACTCTGAATTCGATGTGTTGTAAACTGTCCACCTCATACCATCAAACTTCGCAACTCCATTATATGTTCCAACCCACTTGTTTCCCTGTCCATCTATAGCAATCGCTTTAACAATGTTATTCGGCAAATCTGAATTTGACGTGTTGTATACCACCCGTGTTGCACCATCATACTTCACAAGTCCCTCGCCCGATGTTCCAAGCCACTTATTATCCAGTCCATCTATGGCAATTGCATAAAGATTAAAACTTGTTACGTTGTAAACTGCCCATCTCATACCATCAAACCTAGCAACTTTTCCACTCGATGTAGCAATCCACTTGTTTCCTTGTCTATCTATGGCAATAGCGCGAACATAATTATCTGGCAAACCTGATTTCGACGTGTTGTATACCACCCATCTTGTACCATCAAACTTCACGAGCCCTTTTTCCGTCCCAATCCATTTGTTTCCCTGTTTGTCTATTGCAATTACATAAATCCTATCACTAGGCAAGCTTGAATTTGATGTGTTATAAACTGTCCATCTCGTACCGTCAAACTTCACAAGTCCCCTGCCCACTGTCCCAATCCACTTGTTCCCCTGCCT
>JBCNVC010000269.1:0-1045 GCA_039630395.1 Candidatus Kryptonium sp.
AGAACCATTTCTACCAAATATGATATGAGTCTCTCCTTGAGGGATAGACAAAGAAATTCCTTTGAGAACCTCTCTTCCCTCAACCTCTACCCAAAGATCTCTGATTTCCAAAAGATTACCATTCATAGAAACCTCCCTTTGTTGTTTTACTTACTAAATATATATTAGTATCTTTTTTTGAAAAAAAGAAGGTCTTGGTAAAATTTTAATTTAGCCTTTTCAGTTAGTTTCCGGCGAAAAGCAAAGTGCCTCAACATACCATCCTCTGCCCCCGTGAAAACTCTATAAGTCTCCAATACTCTGTACCTCTTTAGCCGTCAAACTAAAATCAACCAAATGTGAAAAATATACATGAAAAACATGTATCTCCTAAATCCCTCTTTTCTCCACAACCTTTATACCTACTCACAATTCACTTGGTAGCCCGTAGTCATAGATCAAAAAGAATACTTTTTCACCCATAGGAGCGATATTTTTCAAACCTAAGTTTTTTATCTTTTGTTTCTTATTTCTCCTTCTTAAGATCTCATTTCCCTTTATTTTGGGGTAATAAAAGGTCGATCGAGGGATAGATCATCTCTCAAGTAAATAACTCAAGATAGAGCTTTTGGATAAGTGAGGTTTTTGTTTGTATTTTAAGTTCTATACTGGCTAGCAATTTTTTGAGCCTTGAGTTTTATCTGTCAAGAGCGTTTAATCTTTAGAGAGGCTCAAGCAAGTAGACCTCTTTAAACTGACATCTCTAAAAAACAGAATTTAAACATTAACAAAAATTTAATTTCCTCATAACGAAGCCTTAACTGAAGAGTTTTATATATTTTGAACGTAGGTAGTCCTTATAAGGAGGAATCCAAACGACTCAATAAGAATCCAAGATATACAAAATACTTAAACTTTTAAGAACATAGGTGGTGGAGCAGAGACTGATTACAAAACTTTTACTGAACACGAATTAAGTTAAATTTATGAAGAAAAGTAGTTTTCATACTGTATTAGATTCAGCTAAACGACATTACAGCGAAAGATTGCCTAATATGTGGTATAG
>JBCNVC010000027.1:0-2459 GCA_039630395.1 Candidatus Kryptonium sp.
CTGCCCAAAACTAAAACCGCAATTTGCTCTCCAAATATAAATAAAAAAACTGAAATCATTAAAAACATAGGAGCGAAAATAAATAAAATTTTTTTCAAAAATTTAAAGCCATCATTTTTTGACTTAGCAAACAAACCAGCGACATGCGGATAAATGGCATTTACAATTGGAACAGCGATATAGTTAAAAGCTTTAATTATTCTATCAGCTCCACTGTAATAACCGACATATATGTTTTCCGAAAACAACCCAAGCAACAAAATGTTAACAGAATTAAATAGTTGGATACTTATTTGTCCCAAAAAAACATAAAAACCATCCTTAAGTTGATCTCGTATTTTATCAAAAGTTGGAACAAACAAACTAACCCCGAAATTATGAAAACACAAGATTAACGCAATAATCCCACCTGTTACATTTCCGAGAGAATAAAACAGAGGAACATATAGATAGTCCACACTATTTTTCACGAAAGTAAAAACCATGATGACATAAATAAACTTCGATAGAAACGAAAGTACGGCTATATACCGCATTTTCTCGAGCCCCTGAAAAAACCAAAGAGGAAACATCGCTTGTCCGATAACTGAAGGAAAGGCTAAAATAAAAATCTCTGAATTCACCTTAAACTTCTCAACTTGTAAAATCAAAATCAACAAAATTAACAGAGATATAAAAACCAAAATCATCTTTATTATCAAAACTGAGCTAAATATCTCCCTGAGTTTCTCCTTATGATTTGAATTAATTGCAACTTGTCTGGTCGCAGAAAGATTGAAACCATAGTCAGTCAAAATGTTGAAATATATCATTAAAGTTTGTGCAAACATAACTAAGCCGAACTTATCAGGTCCTAAAACTCTGGAAAGATATGGGATGGTAACAAGAGGGATGATGTAGTTAACTATTTGGAAAAAAGTTAATGATAGAAAGCTCTCAAAAAGTTTTTTGTTGGATGGAATAGATAAAAACATATTAAGCATAAACTTCAAAACTAACGAACACCATATATATTTTTAATCGCATCATTTATCTTGACGAACTTATTATCCGTTGAAATGGTTTGTCTTTTATAATCCATCAGATGCAGTAAAAACGCTGCAATTACAAACAAAACTAATGAAGAAGCGAAAACAGATAAAATAATTAAAGTTCTAAACGGTCTCGCTTTTTTCTCTGGTGGCACGGCATAATCAAGAACTTGAACAACAGGGATGTTTTTCTGCTCTTCAATTTTTGCCTGCTCATACAAAGGAACAATGAATTCAAGAAGTTTATTTTGAATCTCATAATCACGATAGAGTCGCAAATACTGCAACCCAAGCTCTGGCATATCTTTAAATGGAACAAACAAACTCATTTCAGTTCGTATTCTTCCATTACCCTCTTTCATTTGATTGAGGCGTTTCCTCATCTCTTCTATTTGTATTTTCGCCGTCCTTACCTCTGGTGACTCGTCTCCAAGTTGTCTTTGTAAAATACCAAGCTTAACTTCCTCCGCGATGATTTGAGCTTCAAGTTCAGCAGCTGCTTCTACCGCTGCTTTCGCTTGTTCAGGTAAATAATAGATACCGTATCTTTGTTGAAACTTCTTAAGCGTATCCTCAGCTAACTTAAGATCGGCAAGATTTTGCAAATATCTCTTTTCTATTATAATGCGGTTATTTCTTGCTTCTTCAGTATTTAATTTTATGTTTATTTCATTTAAGACCTCAACGAAATAATTTGCCATATCAGCTGCCCTTTTTCTGTCCCTATCATAGACATTTATCACAAGAACCCCATTTTCATCAATTTCAAAATCCGTGTTTTTTCTTAACTCTTTAACAGCTTTTTCCATAGATGAATCATCTATACCATAAACTTTTATAAGATCAAACTTATTTACTACCTTCTCCATAGCAGTTCTGCTATTGAGTATCGCAAGATATGTGAAAAGCGGAAACTGAGTTCCGGACATCCCTCTCAAAAAAGGTGCAAACTCACGAATTGATTGTCCCAATGTTCCAAGACCTCCGAATATATCACCCTTTCTCGGTGGTATTACTGTTGCGGTAGCTTTATATTGAACTGGTAAAATAAAAGCAACTATAACCGCAATTAATGTGAAAACTATCACATTAATAAATATAAATTTCCTCCACTTGTATAGAACATAAAAATAATCCCATAAGCTCGCTTCCGTCTGTTTTCCATCCATTCTTTCGTTTTGATTCTCGCTCATTATCATTTAGGTTGTTTTATTTTTCAAAACTTAAAAAAATAAGCCAAAACAAACAAGTTTTACTTTTTATATTTGTGCCCGGGGCGGGATTCGAACCCGCACGGGCTTTCGCCCACTACACCCTGAATGTAGCGCGTCTCCCAGTTCCGCCACCCGGGCAAAATCAGCAATTAAATTTAAAAACTCAAACCCAAAATCCAAAAACTTATTTCTTAACACCAATTTTAGCCACAAT
>JBCNVC010000027.1:2554-19147 GCA_039630395.1 Candidatus Kryptonium sp.
CGTCGTAAAACTTGATGCAATTCCCATAACTCCACCCTGTTTCCCCTCTTCAGCGTTTCTGCTAATAAAAGAATACAAAACTGGCGTCGTCCCACCGAGAAAAAATCCAAATAACGCTCTTGAAACTATCACGACAAAAATTGAATTTGAAATCCCTTGAATAACAAAAGATAAACTAGTTCCTGCAAAAGAAAGAATCAAGTTTCTTCTATAACCGACAATGCCATATTTTTTAATATCTTTATCGTTTTTCCTTCCCCAAAGTGGAGCCGATAAAACTGTAAAAGCACCTGCAATTGAAAACGCAAATCCTGCTAAAGTTGAAATATGTTTGACATCACCAGTTATATGCTCAACAAATAAAGCAAAAATCGGTTGAACAATCATAACTGTCACCTGCGATAAAAATATCAAAATAAGACCTGCACTTATATTCGCATTTCCGAAAGCAAAACGATAATTCTCCAAAAGAATTTTTAGACCACTTTCTCCGTTTCTATGATTGTTTCTTTTCGTCTCAACAACACCGAAAATTAAAAGAAATCCAGCTAGAAAACATATCAAACCTGTCAATTGAAAAATATATCTATACCCGACTAAATCTGCCAGCACACCACCAAATAAAGGTCCCAATAGATGTCCACTTGAAGTCGCGGTTTGAAGAACACCAATAGCATAACCCTTTTTCTCGTAGGGAGTTTCGGCGGAAACGAACGCAAGTGTAGATGGAATGAACCCACTTATCGCGCCTTGAATCATTCTAAAAATAAAAAGCTGATAGACATTTTGAGATAAACTCGTTAAAATTTGAGCAATCCCAAGTCCAAAGATTGCCCTAATCATTATCAATTTTCTACCAAATCTATCTCCAATCGTTCCCCAAAATGGTGTCGCAAAAAACGAGACGATAAATGGAGCCGAAAAAATAATCCCGCTCCACCTTGCAACGCTTACTTCTTCCGCAACTCCGAGCTCCTTTATAAAAAATGGGAGAAATGGAACAATCATGCTCATTCCCATCATTGCAATAAACTGAGCGATCCAAACGATGTAAAGATTTCTTCGCCAGATTTCCATCTATCTTTCCCCAAAATGCTATCTATTTAAGGATAGGATAACTAAGTCCCAAAACGATATGCCACATCTTGATAAAAGTTTCGGCGGTCCCACCAAAGATCCCAGCATTTAAAATCTCACCGCTCGTGTATTTTAACTCAACGAAACCGTTTACTTTTTTATAAACTGCAAAATTTAAACCTCCCGAAAGCTGAATTACAAGATCATTCAACTCGTACCTTTCAAAAGAAAGTGAATCAATAGTTGTTTCAAAATGTGGGATTGAAACCCCTGAACCGAATTTTAAAAACATTCCAATTTTTGAATTGAAAGGCATCTTGTATCCAAAATTCAAAATTATATAATTTAAACCATGCGAAATTGAAAAATTCTGGACTATCTCACCAAACATTAACAAAGTATCAATCGGAATATCTCTGTAAATTCCATGTACTCTGACAATTTGTGAAGGTTTTGAATAAACCTTTGAATGTATAAACTCAAGTTCAGCAAATATTCGTGGATTAACAAACCTCAGATCATAGGAAATTTTCATTCCATAATAAAGCGGAAATTCAAAGGATTTATCGGATAATTCAACATCTTCAAATCTCAAAAATGTTTTGTTTATGTCCTGTGAAATTTTGAGATAAGTTTTTTGTGGGAAATTTTTGCCGAGATAAAATGATAAGGTTAAGTTTTGAGCAAGAGAGTTTAGGAAAATGAAAGGTAAGATAAGAAGAGCGATCTTTACTTTCTGCATTGTTTAAAATTTAATTTAGGTGATTTTTTAACAAAAGCGGGGGATGAAAGTTCCCCCGCTTGATTTTTAATTATGGATAAAGTCCACGGAGTTTTACAGCTTCAGCAACTCTACTGATTCCAAGCATGTAAGCAGCCATTCTCATTGAAACATTTCTCTTCAAGTGGATGTCAATGACTTCATCGAAAGCACGCTTCATTATTCTCTCAAGCATGCTATAAATTTGCTCTTCATCCCAGAATAAGTGTTGCTCATCTTGCACCCATTCAAAATAGGAAACCGTTACTCCGCCGGCATTGCAAAGTATATCTGGGATAACGAACACTCCTTTATTTTCAAGAATTGCATCAGCTTCTGGAGTTGTTGGTCCGTTCGCAGCCTCTGCAATGATTTTTGCATTAATTCTTCCAGCGTTGCCCTCGTGAATTGAATTTTCAAGCGCAGCTGGCACAAGAATATCACATTTCAGAGCAAGGAGCTCATCGGCGCTTATTGGTTCTGCACCCGGAAAACCAACTACGCTACCAGTTTTGTTTTTATACTCAATTAGTTTCATCACATCAAGACCCTTATCGTTATAAACACCGCCTTTTGAATCATTCACAGCTATAACCTTAGCACCCGCTCTTTCAAATAACATCGCTGCAACAGAGCCAGCATTACCAAAACCTTGTACGACAACGGTTGAATTTCCAAGCTTTATACCAAGATGTTCAACTGCCTTTTGAGTTGTGTAAAATACCCCACGCCCTGTTGCTTGATCACGACCAAGTGAACCACCAAGTTGAACTGGTTTTCCTGTGACAACTCCAGGAACTGCATAACCTTTCATCATGCTGTAAGTATCCATTATCCACGCCATCACTTGTGGATTAGTATAGACATCTGGTGCGGGAATATCTTTCTCGGGACCAATCAATGGCAAAATTTCCGCAGTGTATCTTCTGGTTAATCTTTCAAGTTCTCCAATTGACATCTCCTTTGGATTACAGACAACCCCACCTTTACCTCCACCAAATGGGATATTAACAATAGCACATTTCCAAGTCATCCAAAAGGCAAGAGCTTTAACCTCATCAAGTGTAACATTAGGATGATATCTTATTCCACCTTTTGCTGGACCACGCGCTGTGCTATATTGAACGCGATATCCTTCAAAATGTTGAACCCTACCGTTATCCATGCGAACTGGGAAATTAACAATTAAAATCCTTTCGGGATATTTAATGTGCTCACGAATATCCCACTCAAGTTCTAAAAGATCAGCCGCTTTGTCAAAGGTTTCAAGAGCCATGTCATAAATTGATCTTGCTCCGTCTTTAAGTGCTTTTTCCTTTTCGCTTATCATAGCTTTTGCTCCTTTTTATTTTTATTTTATTGAAAATCCCGAACTCTTGGTTCGGGATTTATCTTACTTGGCTTCCGCTTTCAATTTCATCAAGCGTTGTTATGATCGTCAACTTTTCATCTTTAACAGCTGCAAGGAGCATACCTTGGGATTCAACACCCATCAACTTAGCTGGCTTTAAGTTTGCAACCACAACAACTTTTCTACCAATAAGTTCTTCCGGCTTATAATGTTTGCCAATACCAGCGACAAGCTGTCTTTCTTCGGTCCCGAGCTTAACTTTTAATTTCAGGAGTTTTTCTGAATTTTCAATCCTTTCACACTCAATAACCTCAGCGACGCGAAGATCAATTTTTTCAAAATCTTCAATTGATATTTGTGGTTTGAACTCAATTTTTTCTTCAACAATTTCGCCTGCTGCAATTTTCAATTTCTTTATCTCTTCATCAATTTCTGCATCTTCAATCTTTCTAAATAAAATTTTCGGTTCACCAAGTTCATGTCCTGCTTCAAGCATTAGCTCACCGGCGCTATCCCAACCGACCTTCACAATATCATCTTTTAAATTCAACATATTCCATATCTTCCTTGATGAGAAAGGCAAAACAGGTTCAAACAAAATAGCGAGGGACCTAACAACTTGAAGGCAAAGATTTATTGAGGTTGAGGCACGATTTGGATTTTCTTTTATCATTCGCCAAGGCTCCGTGTCGTTAAAGTATTTATTAGCAAACCTTGCAAGATTCATAGTTTCAAAAACCCCATCTCTTATTCTAAAATTCTCATAGTTTTCAGCTATTTTATTTGTGTATTCTTTTAGCTTCGCTATCAATTCTTTGTCTATTTCTTCAAGATCAAATCTCTCTGGAACACGATTTCCAAAATTCTTTTTAACAAATGTTAGGGTCCTGTTAACAAAATTACCAAGTATATCTGCAAGCTCATTATTATTTCTGGCCTGAAATTCCTTCCACGAAAAATCGGTGTCTTTCGTTTCTGGCAAAATGCTCGCAAGAGCATAACGCAACGGATCTGGTTCAAACTTTTCAAGATATTCATTTAACCATACAGCGTAATTTCTGCTGGTTGATAGTTTTTTACCTTCCAAGTTTAAAAACTCATTTGCAGGAACATTATCTGGTAGAACATAAATCTCCTCGCTTCTTCCTTCATTCCAAGCCATAAGCATTGCTGGAAAAACAATGCAATGAAATACAATGTTGTCTTTTCCAATGAAATGAATTAACCGCGTATCATGACTTTGCCAATATTCACGCCACTTTTCCGGTTGCCCGATTTTTTGTGACCATTCCTTAGTAGCTGAAATATATCCAAGCAAAGCATCAAACCATACATAAATTACTTTTCCTTCTACACCTTGAATTGGTACTTTAACTCCCCAATGTAAATCCCTTGTTACAGCTCTATCTTGTAATCCCTCTTTGAACCACGAATAAACATACTGTTTTACATTTTCCTTCCAATCAGTTTTAGTACTCATCCACTCTTCAAGTCGTTTTTGAAAATCCCCCAATGGCAGATACCAATGCGATGTATCTCTAATTACCGGTGTAGAACCGCAGATCTTACATTTCGGCTCAATTAGATCGGTTTGTTCAAGCCAACTTCCGCATTTCTCACATTGATCACCTCTCGCCCCAGCTGAACCACAAACAGGACAAATCCCCTCAACATATCTATCAGCAAGAAACATTTTATCCTTTTCACAATAGAGCTGTTTTGTGGTTTTCTCTTTTAAAATTCCCTTATTGTAAAGCTCAAGGAAAAATTCTTGCGCTGTTTGATGGTGGATTTGAAGTGAAGTCCTTGAATAATTATCAAAACTCATTCCAAACCTTTCAAAACTTTCCTTGTTCATGTAATGATACTTATCAACAACTTGCTGTGGAGTGATGCCTTCTTTCTCAGCAGTGATAGTTATAGGAACTCCATGCTCATCTGAACCGCAAATATAAATAACATCTCTACCTTTCAATCTTTGATAACGAACATATATATCTGCGGGAAGATATGCACCGGCAAGATGCCCAAGGTGGATCGGTCCATTTGCGTATGGAAGTGCAGCGGTTACCAGAATCCTTTTAAAATTTTTGTTCAAGTTAAAAGTAACTTTTTGTTGTTACATCTTAAAAAGTTTCGTTAAGAATTTAATAAAACAAAAGAACTAAATCAACTAAATCCGTTTGAGAAAATTTCCTTGTTCCTTTCAAACGCTTCAGGAGGAACGAATTTTTTTATTTCATCAAGCGTATATCTTTCCCAAATGTCATCGCCATAATGCACATAAATAAAGTTTTTGAATATATCAAATTTTACAATTTTTCCGATTCCCTTTTCAGTTTGTATTTCATAATCAATTGGCGGGAAATTTTTCAACGCTTCAATGTATGTTCCAATTTCAAATAAAAGACAACATTTCAATCTCCCACACTGTCCTGATAGCTTTATCGGATTCAAAGGCAAGTTTTGAAATCTTGCGTGAACAAGTGTGACCTTGCTGAACTTTTCAAGCCAGGTGTTGCAACACAAAGCGCGACCACAACTTCCGATCCCTCCGATTTTTCTTGCCTCATCTCTTACTCCAATTTGCCAAAGTTCAATTCTCGTCTTGAAGATTTTAGCAAGATCGCGAACAAAAGCGCGGAAATCAACTCTACCATTTGCAGTGAAATAAAATGTGAGGCGATTTCTATCAAACTGATATTCAACATCAATTAATTTCATATCAAGATTAAAAAGTTTAACTCTTTCCTTGAAAATGTAATATGCTTTGACTTCATCTTCCCTGTTCTTTCTCAATTTATTCAAGTCAGCCTCATCAGCGACTCTTATGATTTTTTTCATTGTTTGACCAACTACGCCTAAAAAATTTCTCTTGCTACGAACCTTCTCACCAACAAGATGCACTCGCCCGAGATCAACTCCACGAATTGCTTCAACAAGGACATAATCGCCGGGCTTAAGATCAAGATCCTGATCGTTTATAAAAAAGTCTCGACGCATGCTCTTAAATTCAACTTCAACCAAATTTAAAGTATGCTCAATTTTAGCAAGCTCTGGATCAAAGGGCTTTTTAAAACACGATTCACAAGGTAATTTCGCCTCTTCTATCTCAAGACCCTCCGCTTCAATTCCTGCTATAAATGTTTTATCTAACTGTTCCCAACCACTCCCAAATGACTCCCAGCTTTCATCAAGCCAAAATGGTGAATCTATTTGTCTGTCCATTGGAATGTACCTATTTGTTTTGTTTTTAGATAAGCTTTGTTCATTAATTCAAAAAGTTCAATTGAAAGATTTATTAAAATTAAATTCAACTGAACATTTCTTTCAACTTGCACAATAGCTTTTTCAACCAGAGAAATTGCTTTATCGTATTCAAACTCACCATAATTAGCCACGAATTTCTTCAACCGCTCAAGCATATCAACATTTATAACTTTGTCCTCCAATCCAACTTTGAGCATAAGCGCATCCCTGAACCATGTGAGAATTATATTAAGAAAGTTCTCTATCTCACTTCTTTCATAATCAGTTACGATCTTTTCAATCTCAAGCAATAACTTAACAACCCTGCCTGAAGCAATCGTTGCGAGGAAATCAATCGGTTTAATTCTTTTATCTTTTACCGTGATATCAAGAAGTTCAAGCGCCTTTCCAAAACTTCCATTCGCAAGCCGTGCGATAAGTCGCGCTCTTGGTTCGCTTACCTCATATCTTTCAATAAGAGCCTTTGATATTTCATCATCTGAAAGATAGGAAAACCTGACAAGCTGACATCTTGATATAATTGTTGGAAGGAGTTTATCTCTATTAGCGGTGGTCAAAATTATTACTGTCTTTGGCGTTGGTTCTTCAAGTGTTTTAAGAAATGCGTTCGCCGCTTGTTCTGTCATCGCATCTGCATCGGATACTATTATAACCCTCCAACCAGGAATAAATGTACTATGCGATACCTCCATTTTAATTTCCCTGATACTATTAATCTTAATGTTGTTCGCCCGAGGGATCGTGATTTTATGATAGGGATTTTGAGCTTTTAACTTTACTTGTTCTTGTATAATTTTTATCTCCGATTCATCAAGTTTCTCAAGTGGCGGGTCATCTTTCGTCTCGTTTTTACCGAGAGGTAATTTAAAAATCAATTTAACATTTGGATGTGAGAATTCAGAAATTCCTTTACATGTTTTGCACTCATCACATGCTTCACCTTTTTTTCTCTCGCAATTCAATGCCTTGGCAAACTCAATAGCCATAGCGTCCTTCCCAACACCCTCCGGTCCATAGAACAAATAAGCTTGCGATACTTTCTCGTTTAAAATTGCATTTATCAAAATCTGCTTTACCTTATCTTGACCTATTACATTTGACCAAGCCATCAAGATTACTAAGTTTTCTTAGAAAGTTTGTCCTACTCCAATATGAAAGACCATCTCTTTTAGAATTTGCTTCGCTGTCTTATTAAAAATTAATTTAGTAGAAGAACCAGGATCATAGATTTTAAAACCAAAATCAAGCCGAAAGCCGCCGAAAAATGTTAAATATCTAAACCCAAATCCAGCAGCAACTGCAAACTGATCTAATCTAACATATTTCAGTTCATCCCACAAATTCCCAAAATCAATAAAAAACACTGATCCAAAATTCTTCCAGAATATAACTCTATTTTCAAAATTCCCTTCTATCAAAACATTTCCACCTAATGAAGGTTCAGGAACAGTTCCAAGTTCTCTTACTCGCCAACCACGAACGCTTGCACTTCCACCAGCAAAAAATCTTCTATTTATTGGTATAGGTTGCAATTCAAACTTTCTCGCTGATTTAATGAAAAATTCGTTTGCAATACCTAATTTAAATTTAAACGCAAAAACAGAATTATTCAAGCTGAAAAATCTCCTGTAAAGCCAACCAAATTTATAATACTGGGAAAAAGGCAAAACTTTTATTCCCATTATACCTAAAAGATATGGGACTATTCCTCCCTCTTCAACAGAAATCACATGAGCATATCCCGAACGCGGATAAATCAAATCGTCTGTTCTATCAATCTGAAAAGTTAAAGTTAAAATTGAGTTAAGCTGTCTTTGGTAAAGTTTTTCAAGCACCGGATCAACCGCTTTTTGAAAACTTATATCAACCCCCTCAATATCCCAGTCAAAGAAACCAGAATATTCGTCATTTGGTTTATAAATGAACCTTACCCTATTTCTTGCTATGTTCAAAGTATAATTTTTTTGCTTATCTATCATTAAAGACAAACTAAATTCGCCCGGAATTCTACGCCCAAGCAAGTACGGTTGATTTAGCTTCAAGTTAGTTTCAATCAACCCCGCGCTTATCGTGTCCCTAAGAGTTGGCAAGTTTTTAAAACTTAAACTTTGAATTTGAAACCTCACGCTTGCTGAAAAGTTTCTACCGCCACCGAGAAAATTTCTATTTTGATAATCAAGCGAAATACCCACATTAAAAGCATTTCTTTCATCACTGAAATAAATTGATGGAGAAATATCTTGCTTATTTCTCGTGACGACTGAAACATTGATATCTGCAAAATTTATCGTATCTCTTTCCTCCATTTTTCCAACCCCGATTCTTACTACTTCGAACAAACCCATTTGAGCCAGATTTGACTCGCTCCCCAAGATCAAACTTTGATTATACAATTCACCGCTCTTAAATTCAAGTTCACGCTTTATCAACTCTTCCGAAATTTTCATCCTTCTCGGTTCTTCAAAGAAAATTTTTATATCTCTTATTATAAATCTTCCATCTGGATTAAATGGAACGAAAACAGAAACAACTTTCTTCGCTGAATCAACAAAAACACGAACCCTTGCCCTATCAACATATGCCCTTGGATAACCATTGTCATATAACAAATTTAAAACTCTTTGAATCTCGGCTTCAACATCAATCCTTCTATATCTTTTTCCAAGTTTGAGAGAAGAGAAATTAAACAACATCACTTTTAAAGATTCTGGAACATCGTCAAAACCTGTGAATTCAATTTTATCAATTAAATAAGGTTGTCCCTCTTGAATTAGAAATGTTAAATTTGCGCTTTTCCCTTCGTGGTCGTAATCAATCAAGGTATCTATTTTTACATCAAAAAAACCGTTGTCAAGATAATAATTCCGAAGGTTTAGGATATCATTTATTAATTTGATTCGCTCAAGATATTTCGGTTTATCCCCGAGCCGTTCATTTATCCTGTAAAGAATTTGCCAAAATTTAGAAGGGCTTTCTCTTGATACGATAACAGAATATAATTCTCGTTTGGTAAGTGTTTTATTCCCTTGAAAGTTGATTTTTTTCAATTCAAAATCTTGTCCATATGCCGTGAAGCTCGCGACAGAGTAAATTAAAAGAACAAGAATTAAACTTTTCATCTCCATTTTGCTTAATTACAGGATAACAAAATCCCGCCCTAATGGGCGGGATAGTTGATTACCATCAGTATTCATCTTCCTCACCATAGAGATAATCATCTTCATCTTCAGGTGAATAATCAGGCCAAATATCTTCAATTCCATTGTATTCTTCATCTGAATCTTCAAGTTCTTCAAGATTTTGAATTACTTCAGGTGGAGCTCCAATTCTTTTGGCATATTCAATAAGCTCCTGCTTTGTCGCAGGCCATGGTGCACCTTCAAGATAACGGATTAACTCATGTGTCCATACCATATTTATCAGCCTCCGTTATTTTTGTTGCTTAACTCCTGAACAAGTTCTTTATATTTTGACGGATCAACCTCCTCAAAGAAGTAATTTAGTGGATTTTGTGGAATCCCATCTTTCCACACTTCGTAATGCAAATGTGGTGCTGTCACAAGACCAGTTGCGCCACTTAGTCCAATTTTATCTCCGCGCTTCACTTTCTGTCCTTCTCTCACCAATGCCCTTGAAAGATGAGCATAAATGGTTACATAACCAAATCCATGATTAATTTCAACAAGAAGTCCATATCTACCTCTATATCCAACATAACTTACAATTCCATCACCAGTTGCGTAAACAGGCGTACCAACATCAACAACAAGATCTACTCCCTCATGCATTGCCCAAATCCCAAGTATCGGATGACGTCTATACCCAAATTTTGATGCTAAACCGCCTTTCAAAGGCAAGATTGCAGGTATATGTCTAAACTTTTCTTGATTGAGTTTATATTGCCTGTAAATTTCTTCATAACTCTTTTGCTGTAATCTAACTTCCCTCTCAAGTTTATTAAGTTTTGTAAACGATTCAGCAAGTAATTTTTCAACCTCTTCATCAGAAAAATTGAATTCATATTTTTCCTCAACTCCACCAACAGCGACCTTTTTAATATCTTCATCAATTGGTTTCAAATCCACAGCAAGACGTAACTCTCTATCTTGCTCAAGCAATTTCGCTACTATGTTCTCAATTCGTTGAAATTTTTCTTTTAAAATTATTAACTGTTCCTTTAAAAGATTATTTTCTCGCTGTAATTTCTCCGCTCTCGCCTTCCCAAAGCCAAGGATATCACCCGTGAAATAGTTTAAAACGAAAAGAAAACCCAAACTGAAAACAACGATGAGGAAGATCAACAGTAAAAATTTAAACTGAATGTTTCTGACCTCACTTAAACTCAAATTCTCAGTATCAATGTAGAAAACCTTTCTTCCCATAAGCTCTCCTGTTTAATTTTATGCTTCTGAACTGAAAGATAATGAATTTAAATCAATTTGTCAAGATGTCAGGAATATGCACCCTCAAAATGGGGATAAATACTAAAACTGAATTTAACCGAAAATCTCGTAATCGCAAGTCTCATATTGGAGATAAATTTAACGCCCATTGAAATGAATCAGCCAAACTTTGTTTTTAAAGTTTCGCTTGCTTAAATTTTTGAAGAATTAAACAAAAATGAAGTTTTTATGCGACGATTTAAACTCGAAATAGTGTTAATTTTTGCGCTTTTTCTGCAAGCTTGCAGTGTTCAAAAAATGGCGATAAGATATGCTGGTGGAATTTTTGACGCTGGAGTAAAAGCAATTTTTAGCGAAAACGATTATGAGATCGCTAAATCAAGTATCCCAGCAAACCTAAAACTCCTTGAAGCACTTTACAATGTTGATTCCCTTAATGAGAAAACCGTCACATTTTTAGTTCAAGGGTATACTGGATATGCTTTAGGTTTTGTTGAAGACGAAGACCCCCAAAGAGCGAAACTTCTTTATAAAAGAGCCTTTGACTATGGAATTAAATTTCTAAAATCAAAAAATAAAAAATTTGCCGAATCTATTGAAAGTGATTTTGAAAAATTTGAAAAAGTCTTAAAAACCGATTTCAAGCGAAGGGATGTCCCAATCTTGTTTTGGACCGCAATGGCTTGGGGAAGCTATGTTAATTTAAGCAGAGACGATCCAGATGCGATAGCACAAATTCCCAAAATAGAAGCAATGGTCAAACGCACGATTGAACTTGATGAAACTTATTTTTATAGCTCTGGTAATATGTTCCTTGGTGTTTTGCTTTCAGCCAGACCGAAGATGTTTGGAGGAGACCCAGAAAAAGGAAAGGAACATTTTGAAAAATGTATACAAATTTCAGGTGGGAAGTTTCTCCTTCCATATGTTTTTTACGCAAGATATTATGCCGTCCAAACGCAGGATAGAGAACTTTTCGAAAAACTAATAAACTATGTTCTTGAATCACCACCAGAGCTTCTAAAAGATGCAGAACTACTGAATATAATTGCCAAGAAAAAAGCAGAAAAATTTAAAAGCATGAGCGACGAACTATTCTAAACAAAAAGAAAAAAGACAATGAGAAAAATTTTTCTCTTTCTTTTGCTTTTGAATTTCGCGATAGCACAGGAATATCTCATAAAAGTTGCGACAATCGCTCCCGAGGGAAGCACTTGGATAAATGTCTTGCGAGAATACGACGCTCAAATAAGAAAGGAAAGCAATGGAAGAATTGGATTTAAAATTTACGCCGGGGGTGTCGCTGGAGATGAAATTGATGTATTGAAAAAAATTCGCATAGGTCAATATCACGCTGGCGGATTTACTGGAGTTGGAATCGGACAAATAGCACCAAACTTAAGAGTGCTTGATTCCCCCTTTCTTTTCAAAACTTATGATGAAGTTGATCATATCTATCAAAAATTTAACGATGAATTTGAAAAAGAAATTGAAAAAGGTGGTTTCGTCCTGCTCGGATGGGCTGAAGTTGGATTTGTTTATACATTTACGAAAACCCCAGTTTATGGAATTGAAGACTTAAAGAAGCTAAGAATGTGGGCTTGGCAAGGCGATCCGATTGCAGAAGTGGCATATAAAGTCATCGGAATTACACCAGTTCCGCTTTCCATAACAGAAGTTTTAACATCTTTACAAACCGGATTGATAGATGGCGTCTATGGTTCTCCTTTGGCGGTGCTCGCAACACAATGGTTTACGAAAATTAAATACATGCACAATGTCCCTCTTACTGACGCATCAGGAGCGTTGTTGATCTCTAAAAAATACTTTGATTCGCTCCCAAAAGACCTGCAAGATATACTGATACGAAATGGCAAAAAGTACATGCGAAAACTCGTAGAATTAAGCAGAAAAGATAACGAAAAAGCAATTGAAACACTAAAGAAAAATGGAATAATCATAACAAACCCACCTTCCAAAAAACTCCTTGAAGAATACGACGAAATTGGTAGAAAGGCAAGGCGAATGCTCGTAGGAAAATTGTTCACCGAAGAATGGCTTAATAAAATTGAAAAAGCTCTTGAAGAATATCGCAAGTTAAATCAAAAAGCATCAAACTAATGAAACTTTTAACTCTAATAGATGATTTGCTTGCAAAAATTGAAACCGTGATCTTAATTCTTTTGCTCTCACTTATGGTGATTGTTGGATTTGCTCAAGTTTTGTTAAGAAATTTATTTGAAACTGGGCTTCCTTGGGCTGACCCGATGCTAAGATATACAGTCTTATGGCTTGCGTTTTTAGGTGCATCGCTTGCAACGAGGGAGAACAGACATATAAACATTGATGTCTTAACACGATATCTTTCACCGAAACTTAAAAAGTTAATTTCAATAATTACAAATATCTTCGCCCTCTCCGTCTGCTTAATTTTGCTTAAATCTTCAATTGATTTCATTAAAATGGAAATAGAATTTCCAAGGGAAATTTTCCTCGGTATTCAGAATTGGATACTTGAAATGATAATTCCGATCGGCTTTTCACTAATAAGTTTACGATTCACCGTCAACATTGTCAAAATAATTTTCATCAAAAACATTATTTAAAGCACGATGTTAAATTTTCTTCTGATACTTCTATTCATTCTTTTCGCTCTTTTTAGGACCCCACTTTTTGCTGTTATATCTGCAATTGCAATTTTAGCTTTTGTCTCTACACAAACGGACTTATCTGCGATAATAATTGAAATGCTTCGCCTTGCAAATACTTCAACTCTAATTGCCATTCCTTTATTTACATTTGCTGGCTATATACTTGCCGAAAGCAACACTCCAAAGCGACTTGTAAACTTGACGAACGCACTTTTCGGATGGATGCCTGGTGGACTTGCTATAGTTGTCCTTGTATCATGTGCGATTTTCACTGCTTTCACAGGCGCTTCTGGGATTACAATTGTTGCGCTTGGCGGGCTCGTTTTCCCAGCACTTATCAAAGGAAACTACTCCGAGAAATTCTCATTAGGTCTCGTGACCACATCTGGAAGTTTAGGTCTTTTATTTCCACCAAGCTTGCCTTTAATTCTATATGCGTTCGTCGCGCAAGTTGACATAGATAAACTTTTTATTGCAGGAATCGTGCCAGGAATTCTTTTAATTTTTCTTCTCTCATTGTATAGCACTCTGAAAAATTATAAAGTTGTCCAAAGGCAAAAATTTTCATTTCAAAATCTATGGCGTGCTACGATTGACGCAATATGGGAAATACCTTTACCATTTCTCATAATTGGTGGGATCTACGCTGGGCTTTTTACGGTGATAGAAGCATCAGCTATAACAGCAGTTTATGTCCTCATAGTTGAATTCTTCATTTATAGGGATTTGAAACTTAAAAAAGACCTCCCGAGGATTATAAAAGAAAGCATGATGCTCGTTGGCGGGATCTTGATAATTTTAGCTTCCGCGCTTGGTCTGACAAGCTATCTAATTGATGCACAGATACCAATGAAAATCTTTGAACTTATACAAACATACATCACGAACAAATACACATTCCTACTTCTTCTAAATATCTTTCTTCTCATTGTTGGAATGTTAATGGATATTTTCTCCGCAATAATAGTCGTAGTTCCAATTATCACGCCGATCGCTTTAAAGTTTGGCGTTGACCCTATTCATCTCGGTATAATCTTTCTTACGAACCTTGAGATAGGTTATCTTACTCCCCCCGTGGGATTAAATCTTTTTATTTCAAGCTTTAGATTTGAAAAACCGATCATCAAAATTTATCTTGCAACCTTACCATTTATTTTGATACTTTTCATCGCACTTCTTTTAATCACATATATTCCAGAAATTTCACTTTTCTTAGTGAAAAGATAAACTATCACAATTTCATTTTATCTCAATAATTGCTGTTGGCGTTGGATTTACATTTATTCTATTTCCATCTTCATCAACCAATTCAATGTCTCTTAATTCAATATAGCTTCTAATGGCATTAACTCTGAATTTTAACTTAACTAAATCCCCGCTTCCACTTAAAGAAGTTGCCCCAGAACCAGTAGCGAGAACCCCCGTGAACACTTCAACATAACCTTTGTTATTTGCATCATCAATTGTTCTCTGGAGACTAAAATCAGGTAATATAATTTGTTCAAGCCCTTTTTGTCTAATAAAATCGCCCTTTTCTATACCTGTAAATGTAACTGCATTTTTATCAAAATAAACCTTAAAACTCCCACTTTTAAACTTATTAACTTCCTCCACCCACACTTGCACGGTGATCTCCTGACCTGCCGAGCTAACAACATTTCTTAACTTGTAAAATTTCAATGTTGGACCTCTAACTCCGTCAATTTTAAATTTTCTTGAAAAACTTCTTATCTCGCCTTGCCCCCTGTATTTAACTTCAATTTCAAAAGTGTGTTCCATATCGTCCAAATAATCAAATGTAGCACCTGTTGAAGTAGTCCAATTTGACCAATCGGAATAATTTAATAATCTATATCTAAATTCATTCGCATCAGGTCTGTTTCCGCTCCAGTTTATTGTCACACTTGTTGAATTTATAATTTCTCCTTCTTGTGGATTAACAATTTCAACAGATGGGGGAACATAAAACTTGCTCTCAGGATCAAGTGGATTATCAAGTTGTCTTACGCAAGACGAAAAGAAAATAATGAGAATAAAGAAAAATTTTTGCCTCATGTTATAGATTGATTTGTTTTCAATAACTACTTTAAGATAACCATCTTCCTTGTCTTAATAAATCTATCTCCCTTCAAATTGCTTGCAACTATCCTGTAAAAATATACCCCACTTGCCAAATCATCAGCCTCAAACCTAACAACATGTCTTCCAGCTTTAACTTCACCATCCACAAGATTCTTCACCAATCTCCCTGCCACATCATACACGGATATTCTCACATAACTTTGACTCGGTAAGTCAAACTTTATGTATGTAACCGGATTAAACGGATTTGGATAATTTTGATACAACTCAAACTCATCCGGCAAATCCGCAAATCTATAAACATAAACCCTCTCATAAGAATAACTACCAACTTCCAACGAATTAACATCATACGCATAAAACTTGATCACTACGCTATCTCTATCCCCCATCTTGCTTAACTTGATCTTGAACAACTCATCCCCCATCTCTTCTATACCATCTATCTTAGAAAAATCAAAGTAAATCACCCCATTTATACTATCGTTGTATACAAGACTAACCCCATCTCTTAAGACAACAAAACTATCTACTTTAGCACCAAAATAATAAATCTCAAATCCGTATGAAACAAATTTGCCGCGATTTTCAGGTCTAAATACTATGCACTCATCTAAATTTAATACCTCGCCCCTGAAACCATTGATATCATAACTTACTATCTTCGGCAAGCCCCGTATGTGAGAATAATCCCACATCTTCGTAAATGTGAAAACATCATTTATATCCAACTTCCCATCTCCAATAACTACAACAAACGGCAAACTTCCACTATATGGATATATATCCGCCTCCAGATAATTTCTATCTGTCCATGACTTAACATATCGTCCAAGGTCAAAAGCATCAATCTTATTGTCCCCGTTGTAATCACACAACCCACTTACCTTAGCTTGATATAAAGAACTTATGCTACTTTGACCATGTTCATCCTCAGCTTTTACTCTAAATTTGTAAACAGTTGATGTCTTTAATCCACTTATCAAAACCGAATCATCT
>JBCNVC010000027.1:19157-23186 GCA_039630395.1 Candidatus Kryptonium sp.
CTTTGCTTATGTCAACTGCCTTATTCCAGTAGAGAACTATTTTACTCTGACTTAGCAAATTTTTATGCAACCTTACTCCCGCAAACCTCGGTGAAAGATTGTCAAGCACAAATCTTGTAGATACCCCCTCAAATCCAACTCCACCAAGTCCTATCGGAATAAGCCTTACTACACAATTTTGCGTCTCAACCAAAGTATCAACCTTACTATGCCAAACCAATGTGTCTGTATATGGATATCTAACTATATCTCTACCTAACCTCGTAAAACTTCTCGCCTCCCGCCAACTTGATCCTCCATCAACCGAATACTCAAACCTTAAATTAACAGTATCACCAACAACTGAACTAACACTGTACACTATCCTCACATCTGAACTCAATCTATCTCCAAGAACTCTCAACATCTTGACACTTGATCTACCCCCAGGAGTCACACCTATACGCACCCGATTCGTGTCCTCATTACCTAAAAAGTCAACAGACCTGACAACAAAATAGTACCTCCTGAAATTATCTAACCCACTTACCACTGCAAATGTGTCTGACACCTCTAACGCCCACCTGCTAAAATCAAATATCAAAGAATCTAATGAAACATAAACCCGGTATCTTATCGGCAAGCTAATATCAAAAGCCCTATTCCAACTCAATATAACCCTGTTCGTATCTCCAACCGCCCTCAATACCCCAGCAAACCTCGGTGAAAGATTGTCAACCCCAACACTATCTACATACACAATATACTCATTACTACCAGAACTAAACTTAACTCTAACCCTAAGATAACCCTCAAACGAAGGCAAATCCCTTCTACTATTCCAATAAACCGTATCAACCGAATTATTTCCTATATCCCTTATCCTACCACTTATATTTGAACTACTTATCCAATTTACTCCTCCATCTGTTGAATACTCAAACAAAACAAGATTCAAAGATGAAACTCCCCTAACTCTGTAAATTAACTTCACAACATTTGACTGTACGACTCTATATCTACTCAAAACAACAGGATTTGCAAAGCCATCAAGATAAACTCTGAGTGTATCGTTCCAAGCATTGCTAATTATCTTAACCTCCCTCAAATGTCTACCAGCCGTGTCAGGCTTAAATTTAAAACTTATATTTGCACTATCATTCGGTAGGATAAACAATGGAACTCCACCAACATAATAAAATGGTCTATCAACAACTACTGAACTTATCCTTACTGTGTCTATCTCACCGTGATTGTATATTTTTATAACTCTCATCAACGAATCTGAAACATAAACACTGCCAAACTTTAATGTATCTACCGATGATGCAACATATGGAGGTCTAACACCTCTTCCTGTTAATACTATTTTTAATACCGGATTAACAAATGAATTGCTTATTATACTTATCGTGTCAACATAATTTCTTGACTCTGCAGGATTAAAACTAAAAACGATATTTATTGAATCATTTGGTCTTAACACTATCGGTAATGTCCCAATGTATCTAAATACCTGATTATTTATCCTTATCTCTGAAATCGTCAAATTTAGGGAACTACTGTTTCTTACTTTTATCGTGTCATACGCTATTCTACTTATGTATTTACTTCCAAAGTTTATGTTACTTTTATTCGTTTGAATAATTGGAAAACCTCCTTCTTTATATACCACAAGCCCTCCTCCACTTGTCCCAATCCATTTGTTTCCCTGTCCATCTATGGCTATTGAATTAACACTATTACTCGGCAAGCCTGAATTTGATGTGTTGTAAATAATCCAACTTACACCATCAAACTTCACGAGTCCTCCTCCATCTGTCCCAATCCACTTGTTATTCTGTCCATCTATGGCAATTAAACGAATATTATTACTTGGTAAAGCTGAATTTGACATGGTATAAACAGTCCATCTTGAACCGTCAAACTTCGCAAGTCCTCCCGCCCCAATCCACTTGTTACCTTGCCCATCTATAGCAATTGAAAGAACGACATCACCTGGCAAAGCTGAATTAAATCTGTTGTAAACGGTCCATCTTGTACCGTCAAACATCGCAAGACCTCCTCCTCCTGTCCCAATCCACTTGTTTCCCTGTCCATCTATGGCAATTGAATAAACATAATCACTTGGCAACCCTGAATTTGATGTGTTGTAAACGGTCCACCTTGAACCGTCAAACATCGCAAGACCTCCGTATGTCCCAATCCACTTGTTTCCCTGTCCATCTATGGCAATTGAATAAACAGTATCACTCGGCAAATTTGAATTTGATCTGTTGTAAACGGTCCATCTTAAACTGTCAAACTTAACAAGTCCTCCTCTCGTTCCAATCCATTTATTTCCCTGGTCATCTATGGCTATCGAATTAACATAATCACTTGACAAACCTGAATTTGATGTATTGTAAATAGTCCATCTTAAACCATCAAACATCACAAGTCCCCCTCCCCACGTCCCAATCCACTTGTTACCCTGTCCATCTACGGCAATTGAACGAACAAAATCACTCGGCAACCCTGAATTTGATGTGTTGTAAACAGTCCACCTTGAACCGTCAAACATCGCAAGACCTCCTCCTGTCCCAATCCACTTGTTACCCTGTCCATCTATGGCAATTGAACGAACAAAATTACTCGGCAAACCTAAATTTGCCTTGTTGTAAAAAGTCATCACTTCAGTTGTCATATCAAGCCAAACAAGTCCACCACTCGTCCCTACCCAAACATAATTACCCTCTATCGCAATCGCATAAACATCATTACCATATGTGAAATTAACCCACTCTGGATTTTGAGAAAATAGAATATTTGAAGCTAGAACCAAGATAAAAGGCAGCTTATTAATAAGTTTCATAGTAGCCACCCTCCCTATTTTTGCATTTTTTACCTTTTTAATTCAAAAACATACTATTCATTCAAAACATCTTGAATCAAAAAGCGATAACAAATTCTACATCGCAATTTTTTAATGAACGAGATCCAGTAGTAGTATAACAAATAAAATCGTTTTTATCAATTAATTGCCTCATTTCAAAAAGTTAAGGATTTCACTTCACCAACATCACCTTTTTCAAATCCACAAACTTTCCAGCCCTCATAACACAATAATAAACATTACTTGACAAACCTTAATTTCTACTACCCAACCCGAACTTTGTGAAAGTTAAAAGCTGATTACATTTTGATACTTAAACTCAAAACCGGAACAACCCCATTTTCTTTGTAAAATCTTAAACCAAGATTAATTTTTTCACTCTCCAATTCTTGATAAATCTCCTCAAAGCTTACCTTTCTTAACATATTGTAAACAGTTAACCCCGCAAATACTGCGCTTGCTCCAAACGCAATGTTTCTTTGTGTTATAGCTTTTTTGTAATCATTTCTATACTTCCTGATTTTCTCAATTTCAACCGCGTTCTGATACTTGCTGTAAACATCTTCAGATTTTATGTGAAAGGCAACCGCAACCCCAACAGAAGCTATAGTAAAACCTAACCCAGCATATGTTAAATTATTTTTCATATTTAATCTTGATCTATAAATCCTCAATGCCTTAGTTTCTAATGTTTCCTCCAGTTTTATTTTTTTATTTATCGCTTCACTCTTTCTGACATCAATTTTCAAACTTTGGCTTTTATATCCCGACTTAAGCAGTTGAATTTCATAACTCCCATATGGTAATTCAAAACTTACCGGTGTAACTCCAACTTTATTACCCCCGACAAGGACAACGGCTTCTGATGGCTCCGTTTCAATTTTGACTCGTGCAGTTATCGGTTTCAAATTGAAATCAAAACTTAACCCATCTCTATCAACGACAACCTCCCTTCCCAATATCTCATAACCTTCTCTCTCAACCATAAAATTAACTTTTCCCGCTTGAACTTCAGTTGTAAATGAACCCATCCCAATTAATTTCCCGTTTGCGTAAACCTTCGCATCAGATGGTGTTGTTTTTATGTTAACTGCGAAAACTATTTTCGCAAGATCAAATGTGAGAATTTTTATATCACCAGCTGAAATATTAACCTCTTGAGGCTTAGAAGCATA
>JBCNVC010000270.1:0-1039 GCA_039630395.1 Candidatus Kryptonium sp.
TTGAAAAAGAACTCCTGACTTTTCTCAAGAGTTTGAATCGAACCTGTGAGGGATTGAAACAAATGACTATGTTTACAATCCGCATTTATGTTTAAAAAAGTTTGAATCGAACCTGTGAGGGATTGAAACTGGATTTAGCCCCGCCCGAAGGGCGAGGGTATTTAAAGTTTGAATCGAACCTGTGAGGGATTGAAACTTCTCTTTTTATTATCTGTCCGCAACTATCGCAATAGTTTGAATCGAACCTGTGAGGGATTGAAACCTTTGTCTCTTTTTTAATTCATCCAAAAGATAAATATGTTTGAATCGAACCTGTGAGGGATTGAAACTTGGTGCTTGGGATGGGAAAGTGTTGTGGATTTTTGAGTTTGAATCGAACCTGTGAGGGATTGAAACAAATTTAATTTCCATTTTGTTCCTCCTTTTTACTTTGTTTGAATCGAACCTGTGAGGGATTGAAACACTGAATTATTTGTTCCAAGCGGTTTGAAGGCCAGGTTTGAATCGAACCTGTGAGGGATTGAAACTCGAAATCCTCCCAAGTTTTGAACCACAAAATTCGCGTTTGAATCGAACCTGTGAGGGATTGAAACGCCATAACCGTTTGCTATTTTCATTTCATTTATCAGTTTGAATCGAACCTGTGAGGGATTGAAACAAATTACGATTATGTATATTCTTTGGCTAAAATACAGTTTGAATCGAACCTGTGAGGGATTGAAACTTTACAAAGCTTAAGTTATCCTCTAAAAGTTTTTCCAGTTTGAATCGAACCTGTGAGGGATTGAAACCTTTAAAAATACCATTAAACACGCAAAATTCAAAATTAGTTTGAATCGAACCTGTGAGGGATTGAAACATACCAAACATTACCTATTTTCAACAAAGCCCCGTCAGTTTGAATCGAACCTGTGAGGGATTGAAACCTAAGTGGCAACCTCGCCACCGTCACCTTCAAAAACTTGTTTGAATCGAACCTGTGAGGGATTGAAACTTGATGTCTTCTTCTACCTCCTCTTTGTTATTTGTAGTTTGAATC
>JBCNVC010000271.1:0-1033 GCA_039630395.1 Candidatus Kryptonium sp.
TAAGGGAGGGGGATTGAAAAACAAATTTACTTAACCAACACCATCTTCTTCACACCAACAAAATCATTCGCTTTCAACACATAGAAATAAACTCCACTTGCCAAATCTCTACCATCAACCACAACCTTGTGATATCCAGCTGGCAACTTACCGTTGAACAACTCCCTCACCTTCTGACCTGAAATGTTATAGAGCTCCAAAACAACATTTGCAGATACAGGTAACTCAAACTCTATCGTCGTCGTTGGATTAAACGGATTCGGATAATTCTGATGCAATACATATCTCTTCGGAATCTCAATATCAACATTTATCACCTCAACTTCTCTACTTTCGCCTCTTCCAACCGCCTCTATCTTGTAGTAATACTTACCTGATTCAACAACCTTATCCACAAATTCATATTCACCACCATAAGGACCTAATCCCTTCGCTTTCAAAGATGAATTATTCACATACGAACCAACAAGAACATACTTATCATTATCTTTGCTTCTATAAATGTTAAATCCAACAAAATCTCCCCTCTCAACCTGAGTCTTTATCTTCAACTTAACAACATTACCATTAACTTCTGCCTTGATACCTACGACCTGAACTGGCAAAGGTATGTCCTGAGTATTACTGAGAGGATAATTTGCGCTTGACTTATCTGCAACTGATGTAATCGTGACATCAGCAGGAGAGTCAACTTTCAAAGCTAACCAATGTGTCGGATCCGCATCTGATGCGATATCAACAGCAAGTAAAATTTTCAAAGGCGGTGATGTTGGAACAGTTTGTGGTGAGAATATCAAATTCGCTAAATTTGAAGAAAACGACGCACTCCCAAGCAGTGTCTCTCCAGCATCAACCTGATTATTACCATTGGCATCAACATATGCTTTAAGCGTAACCTTATCATCTGGAACAAGTGTTTTTCCTGAAACATTTACGAACTTTTTAACTTTCAAACCAGATAAATAAGCGTATCCAGCCTGAACTGAGAAATCAATCCCAAGCATCGGGACATCTGTCGCACCAGGCGTTGTCC
>JBCNVC010000272.1:0-1028 GCA_039630395.1 Candidatus Kryptonium sp.
CAAACCAGCAATAGGTGCACTCGTTTCTGCATTGAGAGATGAGAGTAGTAATGTTCAAAGGTTTGCATTAGAGGCATTGAGAAGAATATCATCTGATTGGTTTAGGAGTAATGAAGTCAGAAGCCGAGTTTCTGATTTGATTGTTGCTTTGAAGAGTAGGGATAGTAGTGTTAGGATTGAAATTGTTAAGATATTAAGCGAGATAGGTGATGCAAGAGCGGTAGATGCACTTGTTTCTGCGTTAAGAGATGAAAATAGTGATGTGCGAAAATTCGCATTAGAGGCATTGAAAAAGATAGGCGAACCAGCAGTAAACATGCTTATTTCTGCGTTAGGAAGTACATACAACTTGGAATTTTTAGTAGAAGTGCTTGTTAAGATGGGCAAACCAGCAATAGAAACGCTTATTATTGCTTTGAAAGATAAAGATTGGAGAGTTCGAGAATCTGTAGTAGAGATACTTGGAAATATAGGAGATCCGGAAACAATAGAAGCGCTTATTTTTGCTCTGAAAGATAGAAGTAGGAATGTTCAAAAATCTGCAGCAGAGGCGCTTGGCAAGATAGGGGATGTAAGAGCAATAAAGGCACTCATACCTGCTTTAAAAAGTGAAAGTGAAAATGTACGAGAATCTGTGGTGAGAGCACTTGTTAAGATAGGCAAATCAGCTGTAGAAGCACTTATTACCGCTATAGAAGATAAAAGCGCAGGTAGTCATATCCGATACTATATAGCCCGAGCACTTGGTGAAATAGGCAGTGCAAGAGCAATAGCTCCGCTTATTTCTATATTAAGGGATAAGGATGTTTGGGTCCAAAGGTCTGCATTAGAGGCGTTGAGAAAGATATCATCTAATTGGTTTAGGAGTGAAGAAGCTAAGAGTCGAGTTTCTGATTTGATTGTTGCTTTGAGTAGTAGAGATAGGGATGTTAGGGTTGAAGTTGTTAAGGTATTAGGTGAAATGGGTGATGCAAGAGTGGTAGGTGCACTTATTTCTGCGTTGAGGGATGAATATTGGAAGGTGCGAT
>JBCNVC010000273.1:0-1028 GCA_039630395.1 Candidatus Kryptonium sp.
TTTCAATCCCCCACATGCACGATTCAAACGGAGTTGGTGAGGCGAGGGAGCAACTGAGAATATTTGAGTTTCAATCCTCACAGGTTCGATTCAAACAAAATAATAAAAACAAAACAGGTAAAGGACAAAGTTTCAATCCCTCACAGGTTCGATTCAAACTCATATTATTAAATCCAAGGAACCCTTCCTTATTTTAGTTTCAATCCCTCACAGGTTCGATTCAAACGCTCCCGAGCTGACCCCAATAAAGGGGGTCGGCCACGGTTTCAATCCCTCACAGGTTCGATTCAAACAGATGTTAAAGGTTATCCTGAAAAAACTTTTCTTTGTTTCAATCCCTCACAGGTTCGATTCAAACTTATATTACTTTTGAAAAATAAAATTAAAAAAGTTGGTTTCAATCCCTCACAGGTTCGATTCAAACTTATGCGAAGAAGCGAAAACTTTGTTGTTATTGCTGTTTCAATCCCTCACAGGTTCGATTCAAACATTTATTCAATGGCATTAAAGGAATTTATTAAAAATGAGTTTCAATCCCTCACAGGTTCGATTCAAACCAATTTATCCACCCCTCTATAAGTTCATCAGGTAGCGAGTTTCAATCCCTCACAGGTTCGATTCAAACCTTCAGGGGGAGTTCCAAGATACTGGAGATTAATCCGTTTCAATCCCTCACAGGTTCGATTCAAACCCCACCAGCGGGCCAATTTGGCCCAAAGGTGGCGACCGTTTCAATCCCTCACAGGTTCGATTCAAACATAACGAGTATTTCAACTGTAATTGAAATTGCCAGTGTTTCAATCCCTCACAGGTTCGATTCAAACACACAATTAAAACTAAATCAACTGCCCAGGAAAATGACGTTTCAATCCCTCACAGGTTCGATTCAAACTGAGAAATAAGGTGAAACAAATACTAAAACATAAATGTTTCAATCTCTCACAGGTTCGATTCAAACACCATCCCATACCTTCAACGCCACCCTACCCCAACCAGTTTCAATCCCTCACAGGTTCGATTCAAACCCA
>JBCNVC010000274.1:0-1026 GCA_039630395.1 Candidatus Kryptonium sp.
ACTAAGTGGTTTTTGTAAAGTTTCTCAAAAATATACACCTGACAACATTCAAAAATTTAGTGTTTAAAGTAATCTAACATTTCTTAGTTTGCTTTAAACACTAAATTTTTGAATGTTGTCAAAGGTGTTGCATATTTTTTTGAAAAATTACAGAAGACAAATAAAACTCTCTGAGATGCTCTGGCAGTAGTTCTGCGGGGTATGTTTTGTCATATATCTTATCCAGATGCCACCACCACAGCTTAAGTGGTTTTTGCGCTTGCTCCTCCAGATTGTAATCTGGTGGTCCGAACTTTTTTAGTCCTTTCAAAAGCTGTAGGTCTAACTTTTTCACTTCTGGGTCATCATCCAAACCAAGCCTGTAAAGTTCATCCCTCGGGTCTGTCATCATCCAGTAGTTGAAGTATGTGTAGGCGCTTGGATGGAATGCAGGAACGACAATAGAAGACTCGTAGTCATCAATTAGCTCTATAATATCCTTAGTATACTTGCCTTTAACCTCTCCACTCTGTCTTTTATCCATTTTTCTACCTCTTGCTTGTGAAGTGTTGTTATTGCCATTGTAATTTCCCATAAATTACGGAAAGCCCTTTGGAAATAGCGGGACTATGCGGGAAATATCGGGAATGTGCCAACTGTCAGATTCTGTTTGGGGCTCTGTGGATTTCTAATAGATGTTGCAAAATTGTAAAATTACAAAATTGCAACGCTTACTCTGTCAGGCTCTTGGAGATTTTTCGTATCAGGGAGTATGCGGGACTATGCGGGACTATGCGAGACTATGCGGGAAATTGTCAAAAGAAGCCAAGGAGTCTAAGTATACAACCTCCGGAGTGTTATCAAAAAATAGCTCTTCTCCTAAGATAGTTATTTTGGTTTTCTTTCCTGCAAACTTTGGAAGATGTAGCTCAAGTATATCTAAATCTTCGTTGTAGTTGAGTATAAACTCTTCTGTGTTTACAACAGTGTTTTTCTTAGAAGTTGCCATTCTCTCAGAGGTGGGAGGTGTTGCATATTTTTTGAAAA
>JBCNVC010000275.1:0-1022 GCA_039630395.1 Candidatus Kryptonium sp.
ATTTTACCGTGGGTTTGAATCGAACCTGTGAGGGATTGAAACGATTTGCTTTGCATTTGCTTAATCTCGTCTGGGAGTTTGAATCGAACCTGTGAGGGATTGAAACGCTATAGTGCAGGAGGTAGCCAATTCTTTTAAATACGTTTGAATCGAACCTGTGAGGGATTGAAACTAGAGAGAGGCATTAACTTTGCTCGCCAAATTATAAACGTTTGAATCGAACCTGTGAGGGATTGAAACTAATATAATATTCTCCACTCTTGCTAATAAATAACCTGGTTTGAATCGAACCTGTGAGGGATTGAAACGTTTCTAAACTATTCATAATCTCCCTTTCAGCCTGGGTTTGAATCGAACCTGTGAGGGATTGAAACGCCCCCCTGGTTTGGGATTTTCGGCTTTGCGGGCTTGGTTTGAATCGAACCTGTGAGGGATTGAAACCAAATTTGGTAGTATTGATGAAGTTATATCTTTTCTGTTTGAATCGAACCTGTGAGGGATTGAAACATTGTTTGCATAATTTTTTCCACAATTTCAAGCATTTGTTTGAATCGAACCTGTGAGGGATTGAAACCACTTTCATATGTATTCTACCATCAACTTTCATACCACGTTTGAATCGAACCTGTGAGGGATTGAAACTCTATCGCAACTTTAGTGTCTTCACAAGTTTTGAAAAGTTTGAATCGAACCTGTGAGGGATTGAAACTATTTTTCTCTAATCAATTCAACAATTTTTTCACCAGTTTGAATCGAACCTGTGAGGGATTGAAACTAACAATTTCCATTGCTTTTATTTTTCCAATTTTAAGTTTGAATCGAACCTGTGAGGGATTGAAACGAGTTTAACATACGGATACAGGCACCAAATGATTATTGTTTGAATCGAACCTGTGAGGGATTGAAACGGCATATTTCCCGTTTTCCCGATTTCGCAATAGATAAGTTTGAATCGAACCTGTGAGGGATTGAAACTAACCTATCTTTGCCTGGAAATAACCAGGCGAAGCAGAATAAGTTTG
>JBCNVC010000276.1:0-1016 GCA_039630395.1 Candidatus Kryptonium sp.
TGCGCTTGCGTTGACGAAGAGAGGGTCTGCCTGGATGTTGTTAGCTTGGTTATACCTCTCAGGTTGCACAAGGGTTATAAAAAGGTCTTCAGATTGGCCCGTTTGGAAGTTTGCGTTTCCAGAAAAGTTGTTGTTGTATAGGTTTACAGTAGAAGGTGTTTGATTATTGTTTTCATTACTTTCAACATAAAGGTCATCTCCGTCGTTTCCGCCAGCATTTGCGGTGTTTTGCCAGAAGATGTTGTTGTAGATGTTGCCAGTGGCTGTGTCATTCCACAAATATACATCAGCACCACCGCCGTATTGGTTAGCACTGTTATTGCTGAAGGTGTTGTTTGTAAGAGTTATATCGCCTGATTCTGAATATGCACAAACACCACCACCACTACCACCTTCATACTCATTGTTAGCACTGTTATTGTAGTTAGCCCTGTTATTGCTGAATGTGTTGTTTGTAAGATTTATATTTGCTAGACCAGTTTTCACAGAAAGACCACCACCAATTCCAGAAATGTTCCCGTTTTGGAAGGTTATACCCTCAATGGTCACATGACCCCCTGCATCCCCACCATTGTTGTCACTGTCCGTGTTAATGCTCATTATCTGCACAGACCCTCCTCCATCAAGCACCACCTGACCACCAACAGCCTTTATGGTGAGCGTTTTGCCTCCATCACCGTTTGGCGTTGAGTAGGTGAGCGTCTGTGTCACTGTGTAAGTTCCTGCCTGAATGCATATGACATCGTTCTGATTGTTACTCTGCGCTGTAGTCAGGGCTGACTGAAGGGCGTCCACGGTGTTTACGGTTACAGTACAGGTCTGTTGTGGTTGCAGCACCCTGTTACCAAAGAGCGCGGACCTTATGCCGTCACCTGCTCCTCCTCCGCAGGAGAATAAAAGACCTACCGCAGCCAACAATAGAATGAGTTTAGCCTTTCTCATGTTACCCCCTGTGCATATTGATAGTATAGAACATAACATATTGCAGAAAAGGAGGCAGTCATGCCAAGAAGGAT
>JBCNVC010000277.1:0-1015 GCA_039630395.1 Candidatus Kryptonium sp.
AAGGATAAAAGAGAAATCGTTTAAATCAAGGTCAGGAAATTTTATAATTTTCTTGGAGTTGGATCGTTTGCGAGAATTGCTTTTTTGATATGTTCTCGTTAGAGAAAAATATTATTGATAAATTCAAGATAACAAGTGGATCGGAACATTTGTAGAAGGGCTTGTGATATGTTGTGAAGGTGGGGTGATGCCCGAAGGAATGAAGAAAAGAAAAACAACACCAAGGATGTTTATGCTTTGCCAAAATTACCTAAATCCATTCAATAAGAGGCAAAAGTAAAGTTTGATGTCCTGGGAAAAATAGTAGTAAGAATAGAGATATTTGATGTTTTGTGCAGGATTGTTGTTATGAGCAGGGAATTTGAACCAGCGTGGTATGTGTATGAAACTTGTCAAGGATGTGAAGAAGATGATGTTGATGAAGTGAGATTTTTAGATTTGGTTTTGAAATCGGATAAAGACATTTGACAAAGATAATTTTTTTCGTTATAATTAATTAGCAACTTTTGCGGGCGAGATAATTGGAGTTAAGTAAAGCGATGATTAGTTTTTCAATTCCGTTTTCTTTTTGTTGGGTTGAGGTTTTGAGTTGTGAGGGTTAGAAAGGAAAAACAAAAAGAAAAATAAAACAAAAGAAAGAATAAGGAGGGATAAGATATGAAGGGCTTGTGGAGTAAATTATTTTTCGTTTTGTTTACTTTCATTTGTTTTTCATTTTCGCAGAATCCGGAGTGGGTTAATTTCACATATGGTAATGATGTTTATGCAGTTGCGTTGGAGGGTAATTATGTTTGGGTAGGGACTGTTGGAGGGCTTGTTCGTTTTGATAGGACAACTGGAGCGATGACATTTTATAACAAGGCAAATTCGGGTTTGCCTGATAATTATGTTTTTTCAATTGCGATAGATGGACAGGGTAACAAGTGGATTGGGACAAGAAGAGGACTAGATAAGAATTATGATACAACAAGTAGTAGATATTAAAACAAAACGAATTAACTAAAGACAAAACAAA
>JBCNVC010000278.1:0-1013 GCA_039630395.1 Candidatus Kryptonium sp.
TTTTGTATGTCTTTTTCTTTTTCTTTGCCTAAAAGTGATGCCAAATAAGAAAACACTTCATCTTCGTTTAATTGCAAATACTTAGCCCAGCCAACCGCCGGCTGGATTACTTTTAGATATCTGTATTCTTTATGTTTGTTAGCCAAACTCCTGACTGCTCTTTTCCATGCCTCCTTGGAAGTGATTTTATTTCTAATAAAAGCAGGTAGGACAAACCTTCTCTGTTTAGTCTTTCTATACTCTCTCCAGAGATGAGGCCAAAACTCTTTAGTGATGTTTATCTCTTTTCCACGCTTGAGACCAGTATAAGAGTTTGCTCTTGCAATCTCTTTAGACTTCTTATAGAGCTCGTAGAAGTCGTTTGCATAGTAAGTGTCTATTTTTCTTTTTTTCTTTTCATTAAAATCAAAAAACTCTTTGCCAGATGCAACAAATCTTAGAGTGAAAAACATATCCCGCCCTGGCTCATCCCCTATCCAAATTGGATGGTTAAGTCTGTCATAAAGAGTCCAGTCTATTTTCAGCCCTGCCCTCTCTAGCTCTGAATAAAGAATAGCCAAAAACTCTTTGATATTCTCATAGTTAGTCTTTCCGTTGCGCGCCTTTTTCCAGGGTCAATGGCATTTATAGGGATTATAACTCTCATATTTCCTGACTTAGTAGTCCCGAGCGAGTAAGATTTGATTGAGAACTTAGAAAGTATGTTTTTGACTGTCAAATCACAACTTTCATAAGGCTGGTCTATATCTAAAAGCAGTCTTTCTATAATGTGTATCTTAGTATCTTTTGCTAATTCAAACTTTTTAACTATCTCTAAGCGCTTATGTTTATTCTCTTTTTTGCGCGCATGCTTTTTCCAGTATTCCCAAAAGCTGTAGTCCTCCCCTAAAACCTCGCAAACCTCATCCCGTCTAGGAATGCGAATAGGATGTGGATGAAGCAGCAGCCAGTCGTAGTCTTTTCTTATTTTTCTGATAGTTTGTAGACTTCTGACTATAAATGCATCTTTTACA
>JBCNVC010000279.1:0-1013 GCA_039630395.1 Candidatus Kryptonium sp.
AGATGGTGTTGGTTAAGTAAATTTGTTTTTCAATCCCCCTCCCTTGTGAAATAGGGAGGGGGCGAAATTGAAATTGCCACAGAGCTTCGCTCCTCGCAATGACAGTGGGGTTGGTGCGGGGTTTCGTTTTTGAGTCAAGGTGAATTTATGGGTTTTATACTTTTTTTGTTGAAATTTATTTCGTAAAATGTATTCAAACAAAATTTAAAACAAAATTTATGAGGTAATTTTGAGGATGAATATTTTACTGCTTTTGTTTTTGTTAATCGTTCAACAAACATTTGCTCAGGGTTATCTACGAAATGATAGTGTAACCACTCACACTTCCGGTATAACGATTAACGAGGTATCAGCGAGGTCAGCAATTGTTGATTTTAATGCAGATGGTGCAACTTCAACAACTACTGATAGAGATGAATATATAGAAATCGTTAATAACTCAAATGTGCCAATTGATATAAGTGGATGGATTTTGGGAGATAATAATTATAATTACACGATACCATCTGGAACAGTTTTAGGACCTGGGAATGCTCTTGTTGTTTTTACGAATGGGGCAGATGTTTCAAATTTTGATCCAGGTCCTGGGAATATAGTTTTGTCGGTTCCAACTACTTCTTTTGCATTGGCTAACACGAATGATGCTGTTGGTTTGAAAAATCCGTATGGTTTGTACATAGAGGTTTATTGGGGGACTGGAACACTTAACAGTACTTTTACATCTGGTGCGACGCTTGTTGGAAACAGGGTTCAGTTGTCAAGTTGGAATGAGGGTCAATCGCAAACGCGAAGTCCTGATTATACAGGTAGTTGGATACAGCATCCAACTATATTTAGCACGGTGAATTGGTCAAGAAACAATCCCACGATAACATTAACTAATCCTAAAGGATCACCTGGAAGATATAACAACGCTGATGTACCACTCTATGTCACCATCAAACAATTCTTCGCAAAAGTATCTGGAAATGTTGTTAAACTTTTCATTGAAACTGCGACAGAAACAAACGAAT
>JBCNVC010000028.1:0-21232 GCA_039630395.1 Candidatus Kryptonium sp.
ATTTACCTGACAAAGTCCCAATAGATGAAAGACATAGAAGAAGTGAAGAGTTAAGAAATCTTGGCATGAAAAAGAAATATAATTTCTATAGACAGATGATAGGTAAAACTTTTGATGTCTTGTGGGAAGCAGAAGTTAAAAACAATGAAATGTTCGGTTTCACAAGAAATTATGTTAAGGTCAAGACAAAGTATAATCCGGATCTGATCAACCAAATTACATTTGTAAAAATCACTGGAATTGAAAGTTTGATTGCAACTTGTGAATTAACCAAAACTAAAACGGAGGTTATCTATGAATAGTAAAAGTTCAATAATTTTAATCTCACTTATATCCTTCCTTTGGTTAACTGGTTGTGGTCCTACTTACTTGCCTGCGATTTGGGATTCAGCTCCACCGATGCATTTTCCGAATGAAATAAAAACAAAGGGCGATGTATCTTTCATTAGTGGTTATTATAATCAATCTACAGGATTCAATCAAAATGAATCAAATAAGTTTTTCAAAGCTAGTTATGGGAAAGCGTTAGGTGGAAAATGGTATAGGTTTGCAGGAAGTGGATTTGCTTATATAGGAGTTTATAATGTAACGCAATCAGATAATATATTACATAGAGGGAAAAAATCTTATCTTGGATTTGGCGGAGATATTGATGCGAATGTATTTTTACCTCTATATCTCTTTAATTTGGGAGTTGGATTATATAGTGGAATATGTACAGAATTAGGAGATTATGCCTCGGTTTGGAGAAAAGAAGAAAATTGGGGTTTTGCGGAGGTACTTACACCACTTGGATTTATATATGCTTTTACTCAATTTAACATCACAAAAAATGACAAACTTACTTTTAGACTCGGTGTCGGCTTGCCTAGTGGTTATTCACTTGGTATAAGTTATTACAATCTAAATTATGGTGGCCTTTGGATTGGATTTCATCCTACTGAAACTGAAACGGGAAGCCAGTTTAGTTTCTCCTCATTTGGTATTTCTGTAAACATAAAATGAACAGCGATAAACCGTATTGTGTTCATCTGCGTCAAAATAGAAAAAAGGATTTAGAAATGCTTAGGAAGGTTTCTTTGATTGCGTTGTATGGTTTATTTTTTACAACTGTTATGTTTTCTCAGGATAGAGGTAGGGGTTATGGGATGTATCTCGAGAGATTGAAGCAGGAATTAAATTTAAGCCAAGAACAGGTGGTAAAGATTCAGAAAATTCTTGAGACAGCACAGAAACAAGCTGAAGCAGACAGGGAGAGATATCAAGGCAACCGAGACGCTATGATGAAGGCAATGCGTGAGAGATGGGAAAAGATTGATAAAGAAATTGAGGCAGTTTTAACAAAGGACCAAAAGAAGAAATATGAGCAGATAAAGAAAGAACGACAAGAAAGAATGCGGGAGTGGAGGGGAAGACCAAGTTAAGATATGTTTTTTAACTCTATTCCAAGTCCAAAAATAGCGAAATCATATTTCACAGGATCTTCGGGATCTAACTTTCTTAAATTTTCTGTTATTTCTTCAGCTGTTTTCCATGTATCGGTTTTTCTTTGAGTTAGCCCGAGATCCCGTGAGATTTTTGAAACATGTGTATCAAGTGGAATTATTAATTTTGATTTATCAACCTCGCTCCATAATCCCACATCAACTTGATCTTTTCTCACCATCCATCTTAAAAACATGTTAAGGCGCTTACAAGGGCTGTTTTTCTCTGGATCCGGTATGAGTCCACTTACACTTTTGGGAATCCCGTTAAATTTAGGGGGAGGTTCAAAGGATAAAATCTCTTTGACAAATCCAGAGAGCGCTTGTTTTATTGTTGGATGTTTTTCATCATAGTATTTTAAAAATAAATTTTTTAATTGTCCGTATTTTTCAAGCGCCTGTTTCAAAAGATAGAATATCACAAGCAAATCTTTCCCTTCAATATTTCTATAAGCGTAGTGGATGAAGTTCTCTAACCTTTTCTCATACCAAAATGGATCAAAATTTAAAACGAAATCATACGGTCGGTTTTCCATTAACTCAAATAGATGCTCATTGCTTGACAATATAATTTTCCTATTTCCCATAGCAAGAAGCGAAGCAATGAAACCAGCTATTTCCATGTCTTTTGGATCCGAAAAACGATGAACAAACTTGATCGGATCAGAATTTATAAAATCAGGAGTGTTATATTTTTTAAAGAGCCAATCAAGGTAATCCTTAAGCGACGCAAATTCTGGTGGTATTTTGACTTTCATATCAATCTTGAATATTCACTTAATTTTAACTTCCAAACCTTTACACCGCAAAACCTCGGACCTTCTGGACAAGTTGGTTTTACATTCGCGAGATCTCTAATTGAACACGGTGGGAGCAAGAATTTAGCTATTCGTGGGTGGATTTCCGAGATTTGTTGAACTTCTTCAAAGGAAGCACGCCATATTTCTTCTTGTGCGTTGTAACAAAGTCGCATCGCATATTTGTGATGAAGATTTAGAAGATCGCCCGACTCTGTAAATCTTATACTAACGGCGTTCGGCAGAAGATAAAGAGCAAATTCAGGTGAGACGCCGATCTTCATTAGTTTAGCAATGTTTTCCCAGATTTTTTCCATTGTTTGTATATAGATCTTTAAAGCGAGATCACTTTGTGAAATCAAAGCTGGTGTTATGAAATCTGGTTCATCATAAATTTGGCAACTTAAAATTGGTCTTGATGCTGGGACCATGCGATGTCTTTGGTCTTGGGAATCCGCAGTGTGGCTTAATTTCTTTTTAAATGTGTATGAAACATGAAACATCGCTCTCGATAACTTGCTATGCGTTGTAAGGACAAGTGATTCTGCGAGTATTTTGTTTATAGATGGATTTAGAACGAGGTTTATTGCTTCGTCATCGCTTAATGCGTTTGAAGGTAGTCCAAAGATCTCTCTTACAGAACTGGCGAGAATTTTTTCAGCATTTGGTTTATAATCAATCAGGAGGGAGATTTTGCCATTAAGTGATTCATCAAACTCTTTCGTAAATTCTTTGGAAAAATTTGCTTGATGTATGTTTTGAGCAAAATTAAATTCTATGATATCTTTCTCATCGATCGGTTCTTCAAGTATGATTTTATAATTCGGATCAACTTTTAAAATTTCATCAACTAATTTTTTCACCACAATTTTTTGCTCGAGAGGAACATCAAATTGATTACATAGTTTATAGTATCTTAAAATCGTAACGGCGCTTACTGTATGATATAAATAAGCAAATGTTGCTATTGGAAGGACATATCGTGCAATTTCTTGTGCCTTCCTTTTTATATCTTTTTTATATTTTTCTTGATAAAATTTCCTTGCAGGAAATCTTTTATAATATTCACTTTCAACGACAGGGAATAAAATTTCTGTTAACTTTTTATATGTCTCGTTTTGAAATTCAATGGTTGAGATATAAATTTCAAGAGCTTTTCCGTTAAGCGGTGGGATGAAGTAATTTCCAGGTTTTACTTCAACATACCTTTGAGAGACCTGTTCAGAATTGTAGAACGGGTGGCTGTGAAGAAACGACCAAATGAATTGTCTTGATACGTTTTCAATTGCAAATTGAAAATGTGCGTGTTGATATGTTGTGTGATGCCCAGCTTCATAAATACTTTTAGCAAGGTCAATATACTTTTCAAGTTCAATGTCTTCATCTTTTACTATTCCCTTAGAAGAATAACATGTCTTTGCAGTTGCGATCACATTTTTAAATGGTTCAGGAAAGTATTTGACAAGTTTAACAACCGGTTCTGGAGAAAGCGGTTTATCTATCATTGACGGTTTATCTTAAAATTCAATTTGTGAGATTTTGCATTAATTTATTAAGCGCTTCCTAAAAAATCAACCCACTTTCATTCGAAAGAGAGGTTTAGAAGAAGAGTTGAAGCTTTAGAAAGATTGATGTTGAATAATACCAATATTCGTCTAATTCATCACCGAAAAATGCTATTAACCCCAAACCGATCTCAGCATTATCAAATGGTGCGTAGGAAATTACAAAGTTAGTAAAGCTACTTCCATCATTCAAATTTTGGTTTAAAGAAAGGGAAAATGATAATATTGGATTAAGTGTGTATACTGTTGAGGTGAAAAGATAATTTTTGCTTAGATTGAGTATTTCTCCTCTCATCAATCTTTCAATTTCATATTCCGTTTTCTTGCTCTTTCCTTCCCCATTGAATTGATATTCAATTAGAAAGTAAAGCTTACTTGTGAATTGGTTGTCAAAGCCAAGAATGAATTTTGAAAAATTTGATGAAAAATTTTTTACATTAGTTGAAAAAATTCCTTCCCCTCTTATTCCAGCGTCAAGAAAATTTCCAGCGAAGTCAAATCCTATTACTGCGCGCTTATCAAAGTATCCAGACATCAAAGAAAAATCAAACTGCTTTAAGTTTGATCTTAAGCGAAAGCCAAAATTATTATTTTTAAAACGATTTGTTGGGTTAAAAACAAGATGTAAATCAGTAAAATCTCCAAAATATATTTTCATAGTAATTGCATCTGCGCCATCTTTTTCAATTTTGCTAAAATCAGCTGGATTTATCGGATTAAAAAGATCTGTAGGATTCCATATCCTGCCTGTGCCCCATGAAATTCTTTGCCTTCCAATTATCAAATTTCCGAATTCAAAGTCCTTTCTATAATAAAATCTATCAATAAAATGATATGCTTTAATGTTTTGATTGCTGATCAATTTCCAGCGTAATCGGTAGATCTGTCTTCTTGAGTCGGTTTCAGTTGGATTAAAAAATAAACTCGCAGAATGATAAAGCGTTGAAATTTCATATTCAAGGTAGATGCTATTTTCAGACCCAAATTTAAACTCGGGACGAAGACGAATTCGTCCAAAAAGTAAATACAAATTTTTGCTAATGTTAAATGAGCTCGCGAATTCATCTTTGAGGGTTTGATGTATCAGAAAGTTTGAAGTATAGCCAGAAAATTTGAACTCTTGTGAAAAACATAATTCAAGGGTGAAAATAAGCAATGGAATAATTTTACCATAACTTTTTATCATCTTCTATCATTCCATCTCTTAGTCTGATTAATCTACCTGCTCTTTGGATTACTTGTGGATCATGAGAACAAATCACAAATGTTATTTTTCGTTCTGAGTTCATCTTTTGCATTATGTCAATTAACATTCCACCAGTTTTAGAGTCAAGGTGGGCTGTTGGTTCATCTGCTAAAACTAATGTTGGATTTGTTATAATGGCTCTTGCGACTGCAACTCTTTGTTGTTGTCCTCCGCTTATTTCGTTCGGTCTTTTGTTCGCAAGCTCTGAAATACCAAGTTTAGTTAAAATTTCCATGACCATTTCTCTTCTTCTTTTCTCATCAACTTTAAGCAAAACGAGCGGGATTTCTACATTCTCAAATACAGTTAAAACAGGTATTAAATTATACGCTTGGAAAATAAAGCCAATTTTCTTTAATCTTAAATCAGCAAGTTCATCTCTTTTGATCGTCGTTATATCTTTCCCCTCAAAATAAACTTTCCCATCTGTTGGTTTGTCAAGCCCACCGATTAAGTTTAAAAGCGTAGTTTTACCTGAACCGGATGGACCGGCAACAACGATGAATTCGCCCGAGTGGATCTCAAGATTGACATTTTTAAGTGCTATAACTTCAACTTTTCCATCTGTATAGATTTTTGTTAAATTTTCTGTTGTAATTATCTTCATATTTCTTCAGATGTGTTTTAATGCTTCAACGGGTTCAAATTTCGTTGATTTTAAAGCAGGATAGATTGCTCCTAAAATTGCAATAAAGGGCATTGTAACGAACAGCAGAAAGAGTGTAAACCATGTTAAAACTGGATATATAACTCTTCCGCTTCCAAACCAGGCTAAGCTTTCCGCAAAAATTCCGAGATCAATTCCATATTTTGAAAGTGGAATATAAAGGGCAAATCCAATTATAATTCCGATCACAGTTCCAAGAACACCTATTATGAAAGATTCAAGCACTATCAGAGAGAAGATGTTTTTATTTTTCATTCCTATTGCTTTCAAAACACCGAATTCTCGCATTCTTTCAAAAACGGACATGAGCATTATATTTATAATCCCAAACACCACGGCAACACCGAAAATAAGATAATAAATCCATATTAATTGCTTATACATGTCAATTATGATACCTATGAATGGAACCACCTCAGCATAGGTTAAAACTTCATATGGGTTTCCAATCTTTTTTGAAATTTTCTCCTTCACCACATTCACATATTTTTGATCTTTTAAAATGAGAGCAAATTCAATGATTTTGTCAATTTTCAACATTCTTTGAGCGTCAGAAATAGTGATATAAATGTGAGTTTTATCAAATTCCGAGTGCGGGGATTCAAAAATTCCGACAACTCTAAAAACTTCTGATGCAACATTTCCATCAATATCGGATGCCATTAAAACTAATTTATCACCTATTTCTGTTTTAAGTTTCTGTGCTAGTTTTTTGCTTATCAAAATTTCTCCGTTTCTTTCTATGTATTTACCTTCAATGATCAGATTAGATATTATCGTAATTGATTTCTCCTTGTCTGGTTGAATTCCAACTATGATAATTCCAGAGGAATTATATGCGCTATTTATCAATCCATAACTTATTACTCGCTTGCTGTATGATTTTACCTCTTCTATTTCTTTAATTGTTTTTTCAACGGTTAATTCATCAGATATGTAGTTTTTCACAGTTTTGTCATCTTTATAACCGTTTTTATGTATCTGAATGTGAGAAATATGAAGGCTTATCTGATTATCAAGCATTTGTTTCAGCATTCCAATTGAAAGGGTATCTAAGAGCATAAGCACAACAACACTTACGATTATTGAGATCAAGACGACAAGTGTTCTTCGCTTATTCCTCCATATGTTTCTCCACGCAAGCTTCAAGATCATGTAAATCTTATCCCTTTTAATGGTTCAAGTTTATAAACTCTATAAAGAGGGATTATTCCAGAGATTAGCGAAACAAGCAGTATTGATATAGCGGTGTTTATAAATATCCTCGGTTTGAGAGAGGAAACAAGTTTTGGTTCAAAGCCAAATTCTTCATAGATTGATGCAAATTCTCCGCCGAAAACAATTGGATTTTTAATAAAGTAATAGTTCACAAGACCGCCTAAGAAACTTCCGAGAATTATTCCAATTATCGTCATAATGATGATCTCAAGAAAAACAATTAAAACAAGTTTGTTGTTCTTGAAACCTATTGCGAGGGATATCCCGAATTCATTAAATCTCTCGACGACAGACATAGATACGGTGTTTAAAATCCCAAATGCTACGACTATAATTAGAAATGCAAGAAATAAAATCCCGGATGCGTTATCAAAGTCAATTGATTGTTTTAATTCAACCATTATCTCATCCCAAGACATTGCGACAAGACCTTTATTATGTAATCTTTTCGTGAGTTCTTCTTTTACTTCTTTTATTTTTTCAAGTTCTGGTAGCAAAATTGGTATTGCGCTGACCCTATTTTCAGCCGATAAAAATTCTTGCGCGGTTTTTAAATTCATAAAAATCACCATATTATCAAGCTCGGTATAACCGAGTTTTACAGTTCCAACAACTTTAAATTTCATGCTCCACAAAGCCCCATCAAAACCTTGGGCAAGTATAACAAGAGTATCTCCAAGCTTAATTTTTAAATTTTCAAATAGTTTATCACCGATGACAATTTCATTGGATGATTGATTGTTAAGAAATTTCCCTTGTTTAACTTTGATGTGGAAGCTTGAAAATTTTTCTTCATTTTCGGGAACGATGCCGTAAATTACCCCACCATATGAATTCTCACCAGAGCTTATTAAAACATCAGCGTATAACCTTTGCGTGTAGAAACTTATTTCGGGGATTGAGTTAAGTATATTTTTTATGTCATCAGTATATAAAAATGTTTTGCGAAGTGAGGGATCGTCCTTATAGCCTTCTCGTTGAATTTGGACAAAGCCAGAGTAATCACCAGCAATTGTCTTTATAAAGTAGTCATAACTTCCAAGTTGTATTCCTCTCATAATAATCGTAAGCATAGTAGCGAAAACGATCGCAAGTATAGTGATAACCGTCCTTCGCTTGTTTCTCCATATATTTCTCCAAGCAAGTTTTAGAAAGAGCATATCTCATCTTCTCTTTTCAAGTTCTCTAAAAGAGAAAATTTTATCATCTATTTTTATATCAAACTTTATGTCTATTAGGACGAACTCTGTTTTTCTCCCTTTTTCAATGTTGTTATACATCACCCATTTCGCTGGGAGTTTTCTACCGTGAAATTCTTTTACATCATAGAATTCCATATACCTAACAAGTTTCCCTTTTTCATCATAATATTCAATCCTTGCGGGCAGATAATCTGATTTTCTCACCCAATAAAAAATCTTTCCCCAAACAACAGGGGCTTGTGGTTTCGGAATAAGTTCTATTTTCCAACATCTTTCGGAGTTTACGATATCTTCAGCTGAAATTATTTTCATTTCATAATCTTTTTCAAGGTTTGATTCGCGAACGAGGTCATCGTATGTGAAATCTGAGCCGTTCCAAGATTGTAGCATCATAGAAGGTGGAATCTTGATTAAGCTTTCTGTATTACGAAGATATAACCAAATTTCCTTCCCAATTTTCAGGGTTTTATTTCCTTCTTCTTTTTTGGGATGTTTTATCTCGATCAGAGCTTTTTCATTTCCAACCCACCACCCTTCCATCTTCAAAGTCCTTTGGAAGTCGGGAGTTATTATTGTCATTTCAACTATTCCATAGGAGCTTTTCCCTTTTATTTGGTCTTCTGATTTTTTTATTATTTCTTGTGGAGTTTGACAAAGAATTGGAAAAGTGAAAAAGGCAAGAAATGTTAAGAGTATTAACGAGCGCATTTTTACTATCAAAATAGATTAATTTTGAAAAATTAAACGAAAGCATTTCTAAGTTTTTTGACGAAGATTTCATTTCGTCGTTTCAGATTTCGCCTTTTCAATATTGATAATCTCCCTGATATCTATTTTCATTTCCTCGGATATTTTAGCGAGCGACTCAATTTCATCTTCAAAGAGTTCTTTTAAGAGTTCAACGATTGCATCTTTTTCTTCATCGTTTCGGCAAGTTGTCCAAATGCCGCGACCTTTGAAATCTATTTCAATTCTTATGTATTGATCATTTAACTTTTGAGTTCGTAACTCAATGAAGCCGAATTTTTTCTTTTGAATTTTTTCCATTTTGAATTTATAATTTGTTTTTTAAGTTGTTGGAGTTATTCTTGGCTGTGACCCTAATGCTTTTTTGAAAAGTTCACCGTAAAGATAATACTGAACTATGTTTGCCCAAAAGTTGGTTAATAGTATTCCAACAAAGCAAAGTGCTAACCCAAGTGATGCGATAAGTTGAAGGAAAATTGTAAGAAGAAAAACTATAATAGCATCACCGATGTTGTCTCTGAAAATTGAAAAAATTTCAGATATCGCAAATGCATCATTTATTGATTCGTTTTCTACAAATTTGCCAATAATAAATGGGAGAATCAATACGAAAAGAAACATGTAAACAAGAGATGATAGAAGAAGTAAAAGCGAAATTCCAGTAAATTCTCCTTGGATAAATAAGTTTGATAAAAGCAAGGGAAGAAACGCGGTTATTTCCCTATTTTTGAAATCTTCAAATTCAAAATCAAAATCAGCAAATGGGATGGAAATAATAAGAAGAACAAGAAGAGGAATTAAATAGATTATAATTATCACGACAAGCTTAAATCCGCTTACAAGTTTTCGTCCGATTTCATCCCATTCAGGAAGAAGTTGCTCTTCTCCTTTTATCGTTCTCCTTGTTACTTCAACAAGATATCCATAGTAAATCAAAATTGGAATTATTAAAAACGAAAAAAGTAGCATCACCCCGCCAACGATTATTTTCCCAAGCCAATTTTTTTCTTGAAATACAAATCGGAACCCTCTTTCAATATTCATTTTTTGTTCCCTCCCTTTGTTTTGCCAAATCTATTATTCTTCCTTCAATTTCTGATCTTATTACTTTTTGTTTTTTGATTGCTTCAATGAAGACATCTCTATCAATGACACCAAGGTTTTTTACTTCAACGCTGTTTTGAGGAATTCCGAATAAATCATAAAGATGCTCGGCAACCCAGTTGTTTGTGACAATGGAATAATTTTTATTTTCATCAAGAGGTTTCCCATTTACTTCAATTGAGACAATTCTTTCACCGATATTTTTTCTCGAGTCAAAAACTACTTTGATTCCTGAAACTTGCATAAGTTCTACTTTGCCAGACGCTTGCCATTCCATCATTTTTTTCAATGTTTTACCGTCAACTTCAAAGACGACAAATGTATTGCCGAATGGATTTATTTCCCAGATATCACGCACTTTTATATCTCCCTTTGGTAGATCTTTTCTCAAGCCTCCGGAATTTTGAAATGCGATATCCGTCTTTGCAAATTCGCGCATGACATCTGTCTGCCAATTTCCGAGGTTGCTTTCACCGTAAAAGTTTCTTTTCCAATCAACTTCAAGTTTTCCGATCACTTGACCAAACTCTTTATCAACCATTTTTTCAAGCTCTTCAACTTTTTTCTGTGCGACTTTATCAGGTTTTATAGTTCCATCAACCACGCGGATTAGCTTGCCCTTATATGAATAGACAGAATCACCATTGATATCAATTAAAAGTTCAAGGTGACCAAGATATTCACCTCTTGCTCCGGCTTGGCAGATTATAACTCCATTTACGATTTTAGGTTCTCGCAGAACACTGTGGCTGTGTCCGCCGATTATTACTTTTATTTCTGGAAATTTCGTCGCAAGAATTGAATCACCTTGAACACCAATGTGTGTGAGTGCAATTATTAGATCAACTTTTTCTTTGTTTTTTAAATCATTTATATGATGCCTTACAACTTTTTCAAGATCAAGAAGTTCAAGATCTTTCAAATTTTCGCGCAGTGAAAGTTTAAAAAGTTCCGGAGTAATTAAACCAATTATTCCTATTTTCGCTTTGCCAAGTTTTTTAACTATATAAGGTTCAACGAAATGTTTTCCCTTTCTTTTGTCCCAGAGATTTGCTGCAAGAACTTTAAATTTTGCGATTTTCAAAGCTTCTTCGAGGGCATCTCTTCCATAATCAAACTCATGATTTCCGAGTGTCATCGCATCAGGTTTTATAATGTTCATTAGTTCAATTTGTGATCTTCCTTTTGTGATTGAAGATATGGGAGTGCCCATAAAATCGTCACCAGCGTTTAAGACAAGTACGTTTTTTTCTTCGGTTCTAAATTTATTTATAAAACCCAAAAGATTCGCTGTTCCCCCGACATAACAAACTGTGTCACCGCAGTTTGATCGCATAGGGATATTTTGAGAATGGAAATCGTTCCAATGTAAGATTAAAACTTTTTCTAAAGTTTGAGAAAATAAAATTTGGGAAAATATAAATGCGAGAAGTAAAATTAGAGGTTGAATTGGTAAACGCTTCATGCTGTTGCAAAATTTTTTTTTGTGTTAATATACAAAATTTAGCTTTTGCAATCAATGGAGCAAGAATTATTAAAAATTGTTTAGCCAAAAACTTATTAGTTAAGAATAAGAAACAATTAAGCTTGACATTTACGGTTAACTTTTTTAAATTGCTTGCGAATTTTAAATAAACACGGAGGTTTACCATGGCAGGGAAAAAAATTTTAATGTTGGTTGGTGACTTCGTAGAAGATTACGAGGTCATGGTGCCATTTCAGGCACTTCAAATGGTTGGGCATACTGTTCACGCTGTTTGTCCAGGGAAAAGAGCAGGTGAAAAGGTAAGGACGGCGATTCATGATTTTGAAGGAGATCAAACATATAGCGAAAAGCCCGGGCATAACTTTACACTAAATGCAACATTTGATAACATTAAACCTGAGGATTACGATGCGCTTGTTATCCCGGGTGGAAGAGCGCCCGAATATATCAGAATGAATGAAAAGGTGCTTGAGATAGTGCGTCATTTTGCAAATGCAAATAAGCCGATCGCAGCAATTTGTCATGGTGCACAAGTTTTAACTGCAGCTGGCGTTGTTAAAGGAAGAAGGATCAATGCTTATCCAGCGGTTGGTCCGGAGGTGAAAGCTGCTGGTGGTGAGTATGTTGAGCTTCCATGGGATAAGGCAATCGTTGATGGGAACATTGTAACGGCTCCAGCGTGGCCAGCTCATCCGGATTGGCTTGCGAAGTTTTTGGAGCTTCTCGGGACGAAGATAGTTCATTCATGAAGAAAAGTTGCGGTATGAAGTTTAACCTCCCCTTGTGCGGGGAGGTTAAATTTGTAAGTTTATTTTGAATTCTTTAATTTTTTAAGCGAATAGCGGGGCGTAGCGCAGATGGTTAGCGCGCTTGGTTCGGGACCAAGAGGTCCCCGGTTCGAGTCCGGGCGCCCCGACTGTGTTTTCCAATGGGTAAAAGAGAAGAGAGAAGCGATAAAAATATGAAAAAAATATATATTGTAGTTTCTTTATCTTTTCTTGCTTTGGTTATTACCTTAAGTTATTTGACTTATACAACTATAGAGCTTAGATATTATATTTTACTTATACCTCCAGAAATTACTGCATCCTGGATTACTGCTATTATAACGACGCTCCTTATTGCGATTACTTTACTTCAACTTATAAATATGCAAAATACAAGTAGTGCTGATTTTATACATAGGTTGAAAAAAGATTTTTTCGAAAACGAAAATACGCAACATTTGATTGCTTTAATAGATAATCACTTATTAAAATTCTCTGTTTCTTCAAGTAATGATATTGCTTACTTTACAATTTGGGACGAAAAAATTAAATATTTGCCTGATGATATAAAAGAATACTTTATAAAAAAGAAACTTTATTCGTTGTACGAAATAGACGACTATCTACTTGGACATTTTGAGGATATTGGTTTATTTGAGAAAAAAGGTGTTTTAGATATAGAAATGGTATATGAAGAGTTTGATTGGTATATAGAGCTTGTGTATGAAAACGAGGAAATACAAAAGTATATAACCTATTTAAGAGAAAAAGAAGAGAAACTTGTAGATGTTTATGACAATTTTGAGTATATTTATAAAAAATGCAAAAGTTATGGTGAAGCCAAAAGAAACAATAAAAATTTATTATTATGGAGAATTAAATTCTGGCTTCACACTAAACTTTTTAAAACATCCTATTTTTAGCTATATTGAAGTTGTATAATAATTTTAAAAATACACTCTCACCTCCGCCTGTGCAATATGAATTGTTCCCGTTGAGAGAAAACGACCAATGTAATTCCCATTGATTTGAATATAATCACCAACATTGTAATAGAAACTTAACCTTAAAAACACGCTTCTTCCCAGGTAATTTCCTTCAACAAGTTCATAAGGAACGTTTACATCCATGCCTTTTATCAAAACCTCGTTTCGCTCAATTTCAAAATCCATTCTTCCTTTGCTCATCAAAAGCCAACTTACTTTAACTCCCTCACGATTTAAATTTGCAACTTTATCTCTGATTGTTTTATCTCTGTTTTGAGCGATTCCCGTCTTAAAACTTAACTCAATATAGTTGAAAGGTTTGTAAAAGATCTCAAGGCTTAAAGATTTACCGCGTATATCAAAAATATCGCTTTCTTTAAATCCACCAGTTGATGTTCTCTTTTTAATTAGACCTTCTACTTGAAATCCAAGTTCTGTTTCCGGATGCCATCGTATTCTTAGCGAATTTTCCGAGCCTGAAACTTTTCTTGTGGAAATGTTATAGCTAAACATTGAACCGGTGCTTAAAAATCTATATCTTAATGAAAATTTTCTACTGTTTTCAAATAAATGAAGATCGTGTCTAAATGTAAGCGTTCCACTTATCGTTTTATTTTCACGCTGGAAGTATTTCAATTTAAGAAGATAAATTTTTTCTTGTGATTCCGTGCTGTTTTCTGAAACCTGGAAATATGTATCGCTTGAGAAAGGAGATAAGAACTTTATTAATCTTTCTGGATAAAATTTCAAATTAAAACTTGCATCAACATTTGCAGTTGGTATAAGCTGATCACCGGGCAATGTGAGCATGATATAATCCCCGTCAAATTTCGTTTGCTCAAATTCGCTTGGGTCTTGTATCCCGTTGCGGTTTAAATCCCCAAGGTATCTATAATTCCCCGTTCCTCTTTGAACTTTTATAAAAACTGGCTCAAGTTGTGAGATCATCCTCGTCATTGCACGATAAATTAAGTTTATTCTCACCGCTCTTTTTAAAATTTCAGCTCTGCTTTGAGTTCTTATCAACACATTGTTTATGGATTTAATGGAATCAACGAGGTAAGTTCTCCTATTTAGTGTTAAATCTCCATTAAACTCAAATCTCTCGGCATTAATGTTTAGATTGTAATTTTGATTTCTCATCACGCTCAGGCGAGTGTAAGTTCCATTTCTCACGATGTCATCAAATCTTATTTCATAAGAGAGTGAGCTTTTAATTTTTTTGAAGTTTATTTCAACTCCTGGGATCAATCTCAAAAATCTAAAACTTCCAGTGCTTTGTAAATTATCGTTTATCAAATTTTCTCTCAACTCTGTTTCATAGTTTATGAAAGGCGTCAAGAGCCAAATTTTATATTTTCCGAGACCTTTGCTTCTTATCCATTTTGATTTTGAAGTATCAAATTTTGAGGTTAAAATTTCGGTTGTATTTTCAATTTCAGGAAGGTTGTTTTCATTAGACCTAAAACTAAACAAACCTCTATTGGTTTTGAATCTATTTTCGTTTTTAAGAAGTCCATATCCAAGTCCAACGGAGCTCTTTTCGAAAATTTCAATTTGAATATCTGATTCAAAAATTGACTCGTCAAGTTGAGAAGTTTCATCTGTAATGTTCCATTTACGATTGAATTCAACGACATCGAATCTATCAAGGGCGTTGAAATTTTTATTTTTGTGTCTTTGATAAATGTTTAGTTCAATTTTTCTTAATCCTTTTTCAAAAATTTTACCGCTTGAATAACCGAGGCCATATTTTAACGCAAGTCCCTTGTTATCGCGATCATCTATTGTGGAGAACTGATTTTTATCAAAGCTACTTATTGCCGACTCAACGAAAAAGTTAAAATTTTTAGTTTGATATCTTGTCCTTATGTCAAGAAGTTGTGAAGATTGTGGCATTGGCAGAAAAATTATTGGTAAATAATCTCCTTTACCTTTGCCGACGAATTCATATTTTCCGATCCCACGGCGCACATAATCCCCTTTTCCGATCCCAACATATGAAAAACTTATTGAATAAAAAGCGTTTTTATCCCCAGGTGCGTAGACGAAAAATTCATATCTTTGGGAATCAATTATTGTATCTTTCTTAACATATTGACCTTTCCCAATTCCCTTTACTGAATCAAAGCCAACATATATTATTCCGCTTTTTACTGCTTTTAATCGGTCATCGCCGCTACTGCGCAAGATTTCAATATCAGATTGTGAAAGGACAATATCAATTGGTGATCTTTTATTATCAGAATCATAGAAGTAAGAGATAGATAAATTCAATCGATCTTGAAGGAAAAGATTGTCAGAGGTGAAAGCCAAAAAATTTCTCGCGTACTTTCTGTCCGTATATTGAAAATCAACTGTTATTCTTGAAGCAGAAGTTATTAGACGGTTTGGTGTAAATGTGATCTCGGCGGTTGAGTAGTCAATGATATAGTCGTTGCTTTCTCCTCTCAACATCAATTCCCCATCAATATAAACTTTTTCTGTCCCAGCAATCACGATTATATCTCTTTCCCCATTTTGTCCAACTAATCTATATGGACCTTGAACTCCATCAATCCCATTAAAATAATTTGTTGCAAATTTCCCTCGTGATGATGCAACTGCAAATGTGTTTTTAGTTTTTAGGAAGTCGAACTGATAATTTGCTTGGAATTTTCCCCCTTGCAATCTTCTTCTTACATTTGAAAATTCTGGCTCTTCTGAAAAGTATAACCTATGTTCGTCGCTTAGTTGATAACCGATATCGTAATCTCCAAATGTGGCGAAAAGATTTTTTGATTTCATTTGAATGAAAATTTTATCAATCTCCTGCAATGTCTGTGTATTTCCTTCTGGTTGAATTGGAATATTTTCATCTGTAAGTGAAGCAATTATTTCAACATCTTTGGTCAAATTTCCTGATAATTGAAGGTTGAATCCTGATTGAAGCGTAAGGTCCCGATTACTTCCAAATGTGAAACCACGAACTATGCTTCCATTCCTTTGTATGTTTCCCGAGAAAGAAAGGGGTTCTTCACGCTTCTCAATTTTAAGGACTTTTTCTTCTGGTTGACTTAATTCTAAAAATTCAATCCATCTGTATTTGAAAAACAAGGTATCAATTGGAATTGTTTTGTAGATTGCTTTAAGCTTGAAGTTTGAAGAATCGATTTTTGAAATAATTGAGTTTTTTAGATAAACCTTACCAACTTCATAATAAATTTGGTAATGTATTCCTTGAAGAAGGGTAAGCGTATCAATAATTAAAATCTCGGTGCTAGGGACGATAAAACGGTGGGGTAGATGAATTATTGAATCACTTTTTGAAATTTCAATTTCTACTTTCTGAACCTGTGCAAAGCATAGAGCTGGCAGTAGGATTAAGACATAAATTATGCGCCGCATAATAGGGGCATTTTCAGGATTGATTGATTTTTTTAGCGTATTTTCATAGATTTAATTTGACTTTTTTGAATTTTTTACTTGCCCCCACCTTGATCCTCTCCCATAAAATGGGAGAGGTAAGTTCTGGTGAGGGGATTTTATAACTTTGTATCAGTTTCAAATTAAAAAGGGAATTTTTCAAATGCAAAGTATTTTAATAACTGGAGGAGCGGGATTTATCGGGAGCAATTTCGTAAGGTATATGATTCATAATCATCCTGAGGTTAAAGTCATAAACCTTGATAAACTTACTTATGCGGGTAATCTTGAGAATTTAAAAGATATTGAGTCAACTCGGAACTATCACTTTATAAAAGGTGATATTTGTAATCCAGACTGTTGAGTATGTTGTTAGGGAATTTGAAATTGATATAATTGTGAATTTTGCTGCTGAGTCGCATGTTGATAGAAGCATACTTGGGCCTGAAATTTTTATAAGGACGAATGTCTTGGGAACCCAGGTTTTACTTGAAGTAGCGAAAAAGTTTGAGATAGAGAAGTTCATTCAAATTTCAACTGATGAAGTATACGGTTCGCTTGGTCCTTTTGGAAAATTCACGGAGGATATGCCACTTTTACCTAATTCACCATATGCGGCAAGCAAGGCAAGCGCTGATCTTTTGTGTAGGGCTTATTTTAAGACATTTGGAGTTCCTATTGTGATAACTAGATGTTCAAATAATTTCGGACCATATCAATTTCCGGAGAAACTCATTCCCTTGATGATAATAAATGCATTGAATGACAAACCTTTACCTGTTTATGGAGATGGTAAAAATGTGCGCGATTGGATTTATGTAATTGATCATTGTCGTGCGATAGATTTTATAATTCAAAAGGGCAAACCGGGCGAAATATACAATATAGGTGCAAGCAACGAATGGCAAAACATTGACATTGTTAAATTAATTTTGAAAAAACTTGGGAAACCCGAAACACTTATAAAGTTCGTAAAAGATAGACCCGGACATGATAGGAGATATGCGATGGATTGGTCAAAGATCAAAAATGAGCTTGGTTGGGAGCCGATATATTCCTTTGAAGAAGCAATTGATGAAACCATAAACTGGTATATTCAGAACGAAAACTGGTGGAAAAGAATAATTTCAGGCGAATATCAAAACTACTATCAAGTTTGGTACGGTGAAAGGTTGAAAAGTTAAAGTCATAATAAAAGCCTGAGGATCACTTGGATCTAAAGAACAAAATAATTAGAAGGAAAGCAAAGATTGGAGTTGTTGGGCTTGGATATGTTGGTCTTCCACTTGCTGTTGAATATGCATCAAGAGGTTTCATAACGGTTGGAATTGAAATTGATAAAGATAAGGTTGAAAAACTAAATAAAGGAGAAAATTACATCCTTGATGTTAATTCTGAGAAGGTTAAAAAGCTCGTTAAAAATGGAAAACTTTTGGCTATAAATGATTATTCATGCGTTGATACACTTGATGTTATTTTCATTTGTGTTCCCACTCCATTTAAGGAAAACAAAGACCCTGATATTTCACATATTTTGGATGCTACCGAAAACATAGCGAAGAAATTAAGACCAGGGCAGATCATAATTTTGAAAAGCACAACATTTCCAACAACGACGGAAAACTATGTCCTCCCTATACTTGAAGAAACTGGATTAAAAGTCGGGAAGGATTTTTTTCTTGCTTTTTCTCCTGAAAGAATTGACCCTGGAAACAAAAAATGGAATCTTTCAAATACTCCTGTAATTGTTGGCGGTGTTACAGCAGAATGCACTCGCTTGGCTGAACTTGTTATAAAGCAAGTTTCAAAAAATGTTCATACAGTTTCATCCCCGCGAGTTGCTGAAATGGCTAAACTTCTTGAAAATATATTTAGAAGTGTTAACATTGCTCTTGTAAATGAACTCGCCCAGCTTTGTGATAGAGTTGGTGGAATTGATGTGTGGGAAGTGATAGAAGCTGCTTCAACCAAGCCATTCGGATTTATGCCGTTTTATCCTGGTCCGGGCATTGGGGGACATTGTATTTTGGTTGATCCATATTATCTTGCGTGGTTTGCTAAGGCGTATGATTTTCATACGAACTTTATTGAACTTGCGGCAGAAACGAACGAAGCAATGCCGTTTTATGTAGCGAATTTAATTCTTCGTGAAATAAGTAAAATTCCGAAAACATTAGAAGATGTAAGAATACTTTTTCTTGGTGTCGCTTATAAGAAAAATGTTAACGACACGCGACTTTCGCCAGCTTTTAAGATTATGGAGATACTAATTAATGAAGGAGCGAAAAATATTTTTTACAACGATCCCTTCGTTCCTGAAGTTTCGTTAAATGGGATAAAATTTAAATCCATTGAGTTAACAGCTGAAAGTTTGAATAGCTTTGATCTTGTTGTGATAACGACGGATCATAGTGTTTATGATTTTGATTTTATCGCTCGAAATTCAAGAATTATAATTGACACTAGAAATGCAACAGGGAAAGTAAAGAATAATGTTGCTAAAATTATCAAGCTTGGCGGTGGAGGAAATTGTAATCGAAAACAAATTTAAATATTTATAATCATGCGAGCGATTTTCGTTTTTTTAATATTCATATGCTTTTTAAATTTGAGCTTTGCCCAACTTCCTGAGATTAAACCTGAAACGAAAGGACTTGGGTTGAAGTTTGATGAATTTTTCAAGCAAACCCAGGCACTTCAATATCCATTGCTTGATCCAACAGTTTTTTCACTGGATAAACCGGTGGATCCTGAAGTTTACATTGTTGGACCTGGCGATGTTTTAAGTGTAAATATATGGACATCACCACCCCTTAACTTTACAGTTCAGGTAACTCTTGAAGGAACTGTTATAATTCCAACTGTTGGAGAAGTGAAGGTTTTTGGATTGACGCTTTCAGAGGCAAAAAGAATTATGATTCAAAAAATAAGGGCAAAATATATCGCAAGCGAGATAACAGTTACACTTATAGCGCCTCGCTCATTTAATGTAACTGTGAGCGGTTATGTCTTAAATGAGGGTAAATATAAAGTTCGTTCAATTGACAGGGTTTCAACGGCAATCATGCTTGCTCTCTTGCCAACCGATTCATTTCAGGTTCAATCTATGCGAAAAATTATTGGTGAAGTTAATTTTAGAAAAATTTTATTGAGAAGAAATGGGAAATTATTAAACATTGACCTTAGGAAATATTTGGCGACAGGTGATGATAGATATAATCCTTATCTTCTTGAGGGAGATTGGATTGTGGTTCAAAAGCAGGATCAATTTTCGTTTGTTGCGATATATGGGGCAGTGAATAAACCTGGTGTTTATGAGTTTGTTCAAGGAGATAAACTTACAGACATTGTAGAAATAGCAGGCGGAACTATTGAAAGCGCTGATCTTGACAAGGTTGAGATAGTTCGCCTTGATGAGGAAGGAAAATTAAAAGAAAAAATAAATGTAAACTTAAGGAAAATTTTAAATGGAGAAGAACCTGACTTAGTTCTTGAGAACAATGATAAGATTTTTATTCCAGAAAAGAGAACATTGAAACAAAATTATGTGGTCACAGTATCAGGTGAAGTTAAATACCCGGGCACTTATCCAATCTCGCGTAATGGAACAATGTTAAGTGAGCTACTTAATAGAGTTGGTTTGCTTGATTTTTCAGACAAAGAAAATGCTTATGTAATAAGAGGAATGGTTCAATTTGATCCACAGAGGGAGTTTATTTTAGAATATCTGCTTCTTAAAAACTTTGCATTTTCACAAGAAGATTCTTTAAACTTCAATCAAGAAATACAAATTTTGCGATCAGAAAAATTCCTCGCTGTTGACATAAATAAGGTAATTACTGGCATGGAAAATGTAGAATTGCAAGATGGTGATTTTATCTACATACCAAGAAAGCAAACGCCAATGATCTATGTCTTCGGGCAAGTGAATAGCCCTGGTTTCGTTCTTTATGAATCCGATAAAGATTACAAATACTATATCGCGAAAGCTGGAGGATTTGCTCAACTTGCACGTAAAGGTGATGTTAAGATCATAAAGAGAAAAACTTATGTTTGGTATGATCCCGAAGATACAAAAATTGAACCTGGCGATTTCATATTTGTTCCAAAGAAGGTTGTCAGAGAACCGATTTATTATTGGAATATGTTTAAAGATGTAGTTTTAACCGTTGGTTCGGTTGCCACGACGGTTGCCACGATAATTTTAATTTATAACCAGATAAAAGCGAAATAAACCTTGGGATAGATGAAGCAGCAATATAAAGCCGAGCTCTTGCTTTTATTTATAACTTTTATCTGGGGTGGAACTTTTAGCATCGTTAAAACGGCGCTTGAAAGCGTCTCGCCATTAATTTTTCTCGGAATAAGATTTGGAATTTCAATGGTGTTATATCTTTTGCTTTTTCCAAGCTCCTTGAAACATTTGAATTATGCATCTTTAAAGCATAGTTTGATAATTGCTTTCTTTTTATTTGCCGGATTTGCATTTCAAACGGTTGGATTAAAATATACGACTGCTTCAAAATCTGGTTTTATAACAGGTATGCTTGTGATCTTT
>JBCNVC010000280.1:0-995 GCA_039630395.1 Candidatus Kryptonium sp.
CTTTTTTACCTCAACAACCACACAAACCAACAAACAAAATCAAACATACCCCAATCCCTCACAAGTACGATTCAAACCTATTTGAATAAAAAATTCAAGAAAAACAATGTTTATGTTTCAATCCCTCACAGGTTCGATTCAAACACTTCACCTTTTTGATGAATATTACGAAAAGGGATATGTGTTTCAATCCCTCACAGGTTCGATTCAAACAATTTGGAGGACTTTGGTAGTATTAAAAAACGACTTGTTTCAATCCCTCACAGGTTCGATTCAAACACATATACCCCAAGCGTTTTACAAGATTTGCAGAAACCCGTTTCAATCCCTCACAGGTTCGATTCAAACATAGAAGGGGTAGAGGGTAATCCAGAAATTTTTATTTGTTTCAATCCCTCACAGGTTCGATTCAAACTTTCTTATTGCAGAATGTCTCAACTGGTAAGTATGCAGTTTCAATCCCTCACAGGTTCGATTCAAACATTTATTTGCCGTTAACAATAAAAATACAGTAAAACTAGTTTCAATCCCTCACAGGTTCGATTCAAACAGTGTATTACTTCGCAATTTTTTTTTCTAACCCTGTTTCAATCCCTCACAGGTTCGATTCAAACCTCGCCCTGCCTTTCCGCCCCCCTGGTTTGGGATTTTGTTTCAATCCCTCACAGGTTCGATTCAAACGATGTTTCGCTGGTAATACAAAAAATGCAAAGCAAATCGTTTCAATCCCTCACAGGTTCGATTCAAACCAAAGATTAATTGGCGAATTAAAATGGAGGATTTGGTGTTTCAATCCCTCACAGGTTCGATTCAAACAAATTGAAAAGGGGGCAAAGGAACATGTTTACATAATAGTTTCAATCCCTCACAGGTTCGATTCAAACATTAAAAAATTAATGCAAATAACGGGAGTTTCATTTTGTTTCAATCCCTCACAGGTTCGATTCAAACCCACGGTAAAATAATACTTCAATAAAACTAACTCACACACTCAA
>JBCNVC010000281.1:0-991 GCA_039630395.1 Candidatus Kryptonium sp.
TTTGAGTGTGTGAGTTAGTTTTATTGAAGTATTATTTTACCGTGGGTTTGAATCGAACCTGTGAGGGATTGAAACTTTGGTCCAATTTTTTTTCAAGGATGAATTCCCACACGTTTGAATCGAACCTGTGAGGGATTGAAACAGGAATTTTGGGAAGTTTTACAACCATTGCTTCCTGGTTTGAATCGAACCTGTGAGGGATTGAAACTCTAAATAGTTTTTTTCATCCTCAATGTAATAGATGTTTGAATCGAACCTGTGAGGGATTGAAACATCAATCTTAGCGCCGTCTCAATTTTTTCAATGTCGTTTGAATCGAACCTGTGAGGGATTGAAACTTAACTTTTGCCTTTACTTCATTAGGTAGTTCTCCGGTTTGAATCGAACCTGTGAGGGATTGAAACCTCTGAATATCGGAAACACTTTTAATTCTGAAACCAGTTTGAATCGAACCTGTGAGGGATTGAAACACTTGCTTATCCGTTAACTGCTTCCTTCTCCCAAATTGTTTGAATCGAACCTGTGAGGGATTGAAACTCATAATACAACTCCGATTTGTTTTTACTTCACTTAAACCGTTTGAATCGAACCTGTGAGGGATTGAAACTACTCAAAATCGGAAATCTTTATTGTCTCAATAACTTGGTTTGAATCGAACCTGTGAGGGATTGAAACGTCAACAACATTCAACTTGTATGCAACACCACCTTTAAGTTTGAATCGAACCTGTGAGGGATTGAAACTCAAGAAGAAGTCTGCCATAACCGTTTGCTATTTTCATTGTTTGAATCGAACCTGTGAGGGATTGAAACTCAAGTTTTTCTGTCTGGTCACCACCTTTGGGCCAAGTTTGAATCGAACCTGTGAGGGATTGAAACTCCCGTTGAGGGATTTTGTAATAAATAGATATGGTCGTTTGAATCGAACCTGTGAGGGATTGGGGTATGTTTGATTTTGTTTGTTGGTTTGTGTGGTTGTTGAGTTTGGAGTG
>JBCNVC010000282.1:0-990 GCA_039630395.1 Candidatus Kryptonium sp.
CGATTCAAACATGAAGAATGCAAACAAAATAAAGATTTTGTGTATGTCTAGTTTCAATCCCTCACAGGTTCGATTCAAACTTGAATTGATTAACACGATAACAGATCCATTGAGTGCTTTGTTTCAATCCCTCACAGGTTCGATTCAAACATTGCGGAAGAAAAGAAAACGAGAAGGTTGCTGTCGTTTCAATCCCTCACAGGTTCGATTCAAACAAGTCGTAAAGCAAGCAATCCAAGCAAAACCAAGGCAGTTTCAATCCCTCACAGGTTCGATTCAAACACGATAACGGTAAATTATCAGGAGATCAGGCAGGTAAACGGTTTCAATCCCTCACAGGTTCGATTCAAACAGGAAGAATTGCAACGCGGCAGGCGAGTCTTGTTAACGTTTCAATCCCTCACAGGTTCGATTCAAACCACTATAACAGAATTAAAAGAAAAAAATATAGAAAAGTTTCAATCCCTCACAGGTTCGATTCAAACAAGAATTATTTAACAATGAGTCTTGAAAATGAAATCGTTTCAATCCCTCACAGGTTCGATTCAAACGAAATAGAAATGAAACAGTTAGAACAATTGAAAGAGTGTTTCAATCCCTCACAGGTTCGATTCAAACAGAAATGAAACAGTTAGAACAATTGAAAGAACTTAAAGTTTCAATCCCTCACAGGTTCGATTCAAACATTGCTGTGCAGGAGGTTTTAATTGCTAAAATTCAGTTTCAATCCCTCACAGGTTCGATTCAAACCTTAAAAAGCTTTTTCCATCCTTCTCAGCAAATCAAGCGTTTCAATCCCTCACAGGTTCGATTCAAACACATTCTCAAAGCCAGGAGGGATTACTTCCTATCCTTAGTTTCAATCCCTCACAGGTTCGATTCAAACGAGCATATGGTGTTGCAATTTAAGTATATCCCGAAATAGTTTCAATCCCTCACAGGTTCGATTCAAACCCACGGTAAAATAATACTTCAATAAAACTAACTCAC
>JBCNVC010000283.1:0-986 GCA_039630395.1 Candidatus Kryptonium sp.
ATCTTACTTGCATGACCGTAAAGAAATTTTGTTGTTAATTAATTTACAACATTGGTTCTACGCTTTTGTATCTTTCCCCTTCAATTTCCCAAACCAAAACCTCATTGTTTCGCGTCAAAGTCTTCGTGAAATGAAAAGCGGGTTCAGAGTTTGTTCCCGAATCGATCGTTATCTCAGTTCCATCGAGAAGCCTAATTTTGACCCGCGGTATAATTCTTGTCACTAATTCATTAACAAAAGTTCCCGTCTGAGGCGAAAGCAAATCAGGAATTTGAAATCTGATTATATGTCTTTCTGCTATCTGCCTTCGTCCTAAAGTAGTCTCATAGACGACGGGCTCCACTCTGTATTCACCCTCACTCAACAAACTAATTGTTATTGCGCCAGCATCAGTTCCGGTAGTGTCATTAACTATAATCGCTCTAATTCTCGCAGGAACAACTTTCGTTGCATCGCTTGTTCTACTTGTCAACGGCATAATCTTTCCCTCCTGATTTGATTTGTTTATTTTGAGTTATTATTGTTTTTAATATCACTCCATGATTTCGCGATATTGTAAAAAGTCGCAATCACACTTGCTAATGCAACAAATTCAGTTGTCAATTTGTTAAACATCGCAAGCAAGAAACCCAAGAAACCAAAATACAAACTCAACTTGAACCTCGAACTTTTCGTGTGCGACAAATGCTCCAAAATTATCTCGCCGAGTTTTTTAAAAAATTCTCTCATTTTAAATAAGTTTTTGCTTTATTTTGCAAATATATTAACATCCTTTGGATCATACTCTATATGAATGTGCTCTGGATTCTCTTCAAAAATGACATCGTAATCTTCACCCAGCTTTGCCCTTAAGTAACTTAAAACAAGCTCTTTTTCGTATTTTTCAAGATGTCTCGTTCTAATGTCAATTGCTAAATCTTTGTAATGCAAAGAATCTTGCCTGTGCTTTGAATCGTTTGCGCTCGTTATCACCATTTCCTTCCCAA
>JBCNVC010000284.1:0-983 GCA_039630395.1 Candidatus Kryptonium sp.
CAAAGGCCTTTAGGCTTTTCCTTTCCTTTTCATCAAGCACTTTCAAATCTTGTAGGGGTTTAAAGAAGGCAGTTATGGGTTTTTTCTCCACACGGGAAAAATCCACCTCGAGGGTGCGGACTGGCTCAGAAAGCCTCCTCTCGAGTTCCTTCAAAATTCCCTTCCTCTTTTCAAAGGGAAGGCGGTCAAACTCCTTAAGAAGGTCAAGGTAAGAAGGTTCAAGGAACTCCTTAAGAAGGTTAAAAAGGTATACACCAACCCCTATGCTTCTCCTGAGCTTAAAATAATCCCTTTCGGAAAGTTCCGCTATTAAACTCTTTGCCCTTTCAAGTCTGTTTTGATTCCCTTCCATGCTGGCAATATTTAACTATTATCCTACCTTTAAGCTATAATTACACTTATGGGTTTCCCCATAGCCTTTATTCTTATCCTGTCTATCTGCCATGCCTCGGTAAATGAAGTGCTTGAGAACTATCCCTTCTCACCCAACAGAAAGTATGGTTCCTTTGTTCAACAATCTACGAAAAAGTTGGAGGAGATAAAAGTTGTAGGGTATGTGGAGAAGGGAACAAATTCCTACCTTTTTTTGAGGTCTGAGGGCAAGTTAAAAAAGGTTAAGGTGGGGGAAGAGATTAACGGCATGAAGCTGATAGGACTACAAAGGGGGTTTTTACTTCTTGGCGATGGAGATGAAATAAAAAGGGTTAAAATATCCTGGGACAGGAGCATGGCTCAGGACAGAAAAGTAGAAGGACCAGGACAGAAAAAACAGGATGAAGTGCAAAGCCCACCACCAAAACAGCTTTTAGAACTTTTGCAGGACAAGAAATGATGTCCTATGATAATATTTAACATACGTCGGGTGAGAAATTAAGCCAAGTTCTTTTTACTGAAGAAGCTATAAGCAATAGAGCAAGCATACAAATAACACAAAAGCGTAATACCCCCTCCACCACCTGCCTCATACCCCTCTCACCCTTACT
>JBCNVC010000285.1:0-976 GCA_039630395.1 Candidatus Kryptonium sp.
ACGGAAGGGGGTTGATTTTGGGTTGAGAATTTGTTATATTTGAGTGTGTGAGTTAGTTTTATTGAAGTATTATTTTACCGTGGGTTTGAATCGAACCTGTGAGGGATTGAAACAAAGATCTTTTGGGATTTCATCGATCAACTCGACAGGGTTTGAATCGAACCTGTGAGGGATTGAAACAAAATTATACCAAGTGTAAAAAGATACTCTGCCGGTTTGAATCGAACCTGTGAGGGATTGAAACGGACAAAAAATGTAACGCTTTTTTCGAATTCTCGGTTTGAATCGAACCTGTGAGGGATTGAAACTTGTCTTCAATAAAAAGACTTTGTTTTATTGAATAAATGTTTGAATCGAACCTGTGAGGGATTGAAACGGAAGATATTTCAAATTTAAAAATTCTACTTGATTAAGTTTGAATCGAACCTGTGAGGGATTGAAACAAAAGGCAAAGAGTAGGGTTAAGAAGGCGAAGACTGTGTTTGAATCGAACCTGTGAGGGATTGAAACTCAAATAACTTAGGGGATTCTATGTATTCTTCCGGAGTTTGAATCGAACCTGTGAGGGATTGAAACTTTGCATAAACTTTCATTTTAAATCCCCTTTTGTTTTGTTTGAATCGAACCTGTGAGGGATTGAAACACAATGAAATCCAAAAAATCATCACCCTCATCAATAGTTTGAATCGAACCTGTGAGGGATTGAAACGACGGTTTGATAGTTGCTATTTGTTCAGTTTTAGTTGTTTGAATCGAACCTGTGAGGGATTGAAACACCTTTGGCTAAAACCCTTACCGCAACTTTTCTAATGTTTGAATCGAACCTGTGAGGGATTGAAACTTATCTCTTCTTATAGAGCGAAAGGGCTTTGAGCTATGTTTGAATCGAACCTGTGAGGGATTGAAACAAAACATTAACTTAAAACAAATTACAACAACTTTTAATGTTTGAATCGTACCTGTGAGGGATTGAAAC
>JBCNVC010000286.1:0-975 GCA_039630395.1 Candidatus Kryptonium sp.
ATCCCTCACAGGTTCGATTCAAACTTTTTCTTTTGCCTGCGCTGGTGCGCCGCGTGCTTAGTTTCAATCCCTCACAGATACGATTCAAACGATCAAGTCTAAGTGAGTTGATTATCATCCTTTTTGAGTTTCAATCCCTCACAGGTTCGATTCAAACATGTATTTTACTTCCCGGTTAATTTAGCGCCGATTGGGCAGTTTCAATCCCTCACAGGTTCGATTCAAACAGGTATATATGAATGATTTTTGTTATGTATATTCTTGTTTCAATCCCTCACAGGTTCGATTCAAACAAAGAATAAAATGAACGAATACAAAATCCTTAAAGCTAGTTTCAATCCCTCACAGGTTCGATTCAAACCCTTGTGTCCCGAGCCTTATTAAGTCCTTAACTTTGTTTCAATCCCTCACAGGTTCGATTCAAACATTTTATAGGGCAATTATACAGCCCTGGTGAATATCTGTTTCAATCCCTCACAGGTTCGATTCAAACTTTATACCCTCAATCGTTCTGTCATAATTCCTATCAGTTTCAATCCCTCACAGGTTCGATTCAAACTAATAATCAACTACAAAAAACCTCCGCATTTTAGGGTTTCAATCCCTCACAGGTTCGATTCAAACAAGGAAAAGAAAACCGAGGTTTTCAATAAGGAGGCAGTTTCAATCCCTCACAGGTTCGATTCAAACGTTTATTTCAATGATAACATTTTGCTTTTGAGAAATGTTTCAATCCCTCACAGGTTCGATTCAAACGGGGAGGTTCCTTTCTCATTTGAGAACCGAGAATTGTTTCAATCCCTCACAGGTTCGATTCAAACAAACAAGCAGGATGGGAATTTAAAGATAATCCCTGTGTTTCAATCCCTCACAGGTTCGATTCAAACAATAACAATATCCCTTCAGGGAGACGAAATTAAGTGGTTTCAATCCCTCACAGGTTCGATTCAAACCCACGGTAAAATAATACTTCAA
>JBCNVC010000287.1:0-964 GCA_039630395.1 Candidatus Kryptonium sp.
GCTGTTCCATCTGAACCGTGTGGGATATAAAGGGAGTATTTGAAGATGAAGGTTCAAGTTTTTTTACGCGTTCCATCTGAACCGTGTGGGATATAAAGGAGCTAAAGAGTCTTCTGTTAGAGTCAAAGACAAAATAGTTCCATCTGAACCGTGTGGGATATAAAGGTAAAAATCAATCTCACTGAGACCTCGACCCACCACACTTCCATCTGAACCGTGTGGGATATAAAGGTAGTTGTGATGGGAGAAGGCGTCAGGAAGTCCTGGAGGATACTCAAGAGAAAACTCGTAATCCTCTACAAGATTCTCAATATCCCTGCTCCAAACTTCTCTGCGCTCCTTTTTATCCATGCGCCCACATCCTCTCTATACATAGAAAGCATAGTCATATGGTCGTCTGAAGTCACTACCTTTATGCCATCTTTATAAAATGCGTAGTAGGTAAACTTCCCTCGCCTTTCCACGTAAACAGCCTGTAGGTTCTTGATTATGGCATAAGAAAGCTCTTTGTGCTTTGTCCAATAACGAATCCAATACCGCCTGAGAACCCCCATACCCCCAACCTATTAGTCATACCTATTACCTAAACCCAAACCACCAACATCCCTGCATCACCACTCAAAAACATACTCACCATCATAACCTTAAAAGCCAACCCCTTGGCTACGTTCTCAAACTTTACGCTACTCACATGCCTCCAAAACCACCGCTTAGACACGGAAAAGAAACTCTCTAATGCTCTTTCCTGAGCCACTTTCCTCTGTTTGTCAGCTTGATGCCCGTTGGGTCAAGGACTACGACAGAGTCCTGTGGCAAATCTTGTAAGTCCTGTGGCAAGTGTTGAAAGTTAAAGTCTTCCCTGCTGTGTCTGTATTGAAGTGTTCTGAAGTCTGGTATTTGAGTGGGTATACCCATTTTTTTGAAGAGCTCTTTTACGAAGCCTTCTGTTTGTCTGCAGGGTAGT
>JBCNVC010000288.1:0-960 GCA_039630395.1 Candidatus Kryptonium sp.
TCCCCACAGGCACGATTCAAACGATGTTTGTTGTTTAGTTTAGAAATAAACACAAACAGTTTCAATCCCTCACAGGTTCGATTCAAACAAAATCCAGAAGCCTGGGAAGTCAAACTTAAACTTTGTTTCAATCCCTCACAGGTACGATTCAAACCAAATTTGCCCGTGTTGTTGGACTACAGTTAAACTTGTTTCAATCCCTCACAGGTTCGATTCAAACAAGCCCAGAGGACTTACAGCTTCTCTGCGCTTACCTTAAGTTTCAATCCCTTACAGGTACGATTCAAACAAACAACAATTAAAAACAAAATGGAAATGGTATTAGTTTCAATCCCTCACAGGTTCGATTCAAACTTTTAATAATGTTTTTTAAAAAGGGTAGGGGTTTAAAGTTTCAATCCCTCACAGGTTCGATTCAAACACAAATTAAAAAAAAAGACACTTGCAGATGTTTTGCGGTTTCAATACCTCACAGGTTCGATTCAAACATGAATACTTCCTGTTTGTGAAAAGGGGCAAATGGTATTGTTTCAATCCCTCACAGGTTCGATTCAAACCTCTCGAAGCAGCGGGTCGTATTGGGCAATGTCCTCGTTTCAATCCCTCACAGGTTCGATTCAAACCCATAGAGGTTTTGAATACTATATGGGAGCTATTATTGTTTCAATCCCTCACAGGTACGATTCAAACTGAAGTTGAAGTTCTTGCTGTTGGCAAAAGCACTTATGTTTCAATCCCTCACAGGTTCGATTCAAACGATTTTATGTCCCGCGGTCAGTTCTTGCGTTGTAAAGTTTCAATCCCTCACAGGTTCGATTCAAACATAAAACTTCTACCCCTACCCCCATCGATGATCTGAGTTTCAATCCCTCACAGGTTCGATTCAAACAATATATACCACCAAACCTTTCCATAGTTTAAGGAATTTTAAATCCCTCACAGGTTCGATTAAAACATAAA
>JBCNVC010000289.1:0-959 GCA_039630395.1 Candidatus Kryptonium sp.
AATTCCTCATTTCTAACACCATATCTCATCTTACCGCTCACGATCCAGCGAATCTCGTCAAATGGATGAGAATGGTTTCCGTAATATGTTCCTGGTTCATCAACCCAGACATAAGGATGTGTTCCCTCAGCGATAAGTATTTTTTCAAGTTCTTCAGCTGTCGGTTTATGTTGTTTATCCCATCTTGTTATCTTCATAATGGCAAACAATCCCATTTTATTTTTTTTCTCTTAAAGATGTGATTTTTAGCTTGAGTTCGTTTATCTTTTTCGCAATTTTGTGGTTTAAATCTTCATCTTTTGATATCAAAAGTATTTTGTTAAGTTCAGAGATCGCTTCACCGTAAAGTTGTAGATTTTCAAGAGATGATGCAATTATTATTCTTAGCTCAGTGTTATCTTTTAATTCATCAAATTTTGAGATTAAATTCTTCGCTCTTATTGATGCGGTTTCGTAGAATCCATTTTCAAATAAAGATCTAACTCCGCCAACCCAAAAATCTATCATGTCCAATCCAGTTTTTAGTTTAACTTCGCTTCTTTCCATACCTGTTCCATAAACCCTGGTTGATTTCGCATTTTGTTTTTCCTTTTGTATGTCTGGGACAGCTTTAATTTCCTCAAATGCAAGCTGGAGCAGAAGTTCTTCTTTAGTTAAGCGCCTCAAATCAATAATGTTAATAATTATTCCACCGCTTGACTTAAAGTATGTGTTGTTTCCATCAATTTCAACATATCCATTTTTATCAAGTAATATCGTATCACCAGGACGAAGGGTATCGCCAAGCGAAAGTTTATCCCATTGTTCTTTTAGCCCGTGTCTTACTCGCGCTTCACCATATAATTTTTTACCCTATAGATTTGGCTCTCATTAGAAGTCGAGATGTCGCAAACAAGGGATAAACAGAAACTGAAATGCCAAGTTTAAATAAGAGGAGCAAGATAAGCAATAAGGCAGAA
>JBCNVC010000029.1:0-20867 GCA_039630395.1 Candidatus Kryptonium sp.
ATTCATCGAAAAATTCAGAAAAAAATATGACGAAGAAGAAACTAACGCAATAAGCGAAATCTTAAAAGAAGGAATTGCAAAAGGTATATTTGAGGTAAAAGATATTGAAATGACAACACTTGCGATTTTAATTACCTTGAAGGGTTTTGAATCGTGGGTCTTTCAAGGAAATACAAGGTGGACGGAAAAGGATATTGACAATTTGCTTGATATCTTATTCTACGGAATAATTAAAAAGTAAATGGGACGAAAAATGCAAAAATTTAGCAACTTCATCATAAACAACCGAAAGATATTTATTTTTATTATCATAGTTTTGACGCTAATTTTTGCCTACTCTATGAAGAACTTAAAAATTAACTCCGACTTCGCATCATACCTTCCCGAAACCGATTACGCAGTTAAACTTGCAAGATATATCGGAAATAAATATGGTGGAAATTTAACTGCAATAGTCGCGATTGAAAACGAAGACATCTTTAACTACAAAACTTTGACCGAAATTTCCAATTTAACCGAAAAACTAAAATATGTCGACGGCGTTTCATATGTTACAAGTTTAACAAATGTGATTGACATAAAAGGAACAGAAGAGGGAATTGAAATTGGGCGATTGATTAATGAAATACCCAACGATCAACAAAAGCTAAATGATCTAAAAAAATATGTCCTTTCAAAAGATCTTTATAAAAACATCGTGTCCAGAGACGCTAAAGTTACATTGATACTGTGTAAACTAAGAGAAGGTGTGGACAAAGCACAGGTTGCAAGAGAAATAAAAAAAGTTGTTGAGTCAGAAAAGATAACGGGAAAAGTTTATTATGGTGGATTGCCCTTTCAGATGATTGATATGAATCAACTTATAATTGACGATTTAAAGATATTAACACCACTTGTTAGCGTAGTGATGATTTTAATCTTATTTTTCAGCTTCAAAAATTTAAGAGGCGTCATCTTACCTGTTCTTTGCGTTGCTTTAAGCATAATATGGACGCTTGGATTGATGTCCCTCTTGAACATACCATTAACGATAATTTCTGATTCAATACCTGTAATTTTAACCGCAGTTGGAAGTGCCTATGGAATTCACATCGTAAATAAATTCAGAGAAGATATAAAAATAACTAACCCCAAAGAAAGAGCGAAAATTGCTCTAAGTGAAATTGCTCTTCCAGTTATTCTCGCAGGTGTCACGACAATCGCCGGTTTTATGTCTTTCGTTTCAGGTTCTTATTTGACCATGATAAAAGAATTTGGAATTTTTACAAGTGTAGGCGTCTTGTTCGCTCTCGTTATATCACTTACACTGATCCCATCAATTTTATCATTTTTAAAACATGAAAAAGTGATAAACGAAGTCACGGACTCACAACACGATAAAAAACTCATAGTTAAGATCACAAAACTAATATCAAGGTTCAAGTATTTCATTCTCATCTTCACTGTATTGATCGTCCTTGCTGGGATAATTGGAATTTTTAAAATAAACAGAGAGGTAAGCATAATTGAATACTTTAAACCAGAGACGAATGTCAGGGCAACTGAGGAAATGTTAAAGAAAAATTTCGGCGGTTCACTGCCACTTTATATACTAATTAAAGGCGATATTCAAAATCCAGATGTTTTAAACGAAGTTAAAAACGCCGAAAACTTCCTGCGATCACTTGAAGATGTTCACAATCCACAATCAATAGCGAGAATATTTGAGGAATTGAACGATGTGATGGGCGATGGTAAAAAAATTCCGGAAACGAGAGAAAAGGTAATAAACCTAATGTTTTTAATTGAAGGAGAAGAAATTTTTAGCCAACTTGTCTCACCAGAGAAAGATGAAGCAATTATTCAAGCGATGGTAACTTATGCAAGTTCAACTAAGATCTCGGATCTTGTCCAAAGGATTGAAAATTACTTTGCTTCAATTTCATCTAAAGGGATAGATGTTAAGTTTGAACAAACCGGCATGCCTTTAATTTATAAACATTTAGATGACGCCATAATTAAAAGCCAGATACAAAGTTTAATTTTTGCTCTTGGCTTCGTCTTTTTGATAATGATATTTCAGCTTAAAACAGTTCTCGGAGGACTCCTCGGAATTATTCCAATTTCATTAACTATCATTGTAGCCTATGGATTTATGGGATACTCTGGAATTCCATTAGATATCGCAACAGTTTTAATCGCTGGTGTTTCACTTGGCATGGGAATTGACTACTCAATTCATTTTATGAATAGATTAAAAGTCGAGCTTAAAGAAAGCTATGCTTTTGAAGAAGCAATAAGCAAGGTCCTTGGGACCACTGGCATTGCAATTCTTATAAATGTTTTATCAGTTGCACTTGGATTTTTGGTTCTTGTGTTTGCAAATGTTATACCACTGCAAAGATTTGGCATAATGATTTTGCTTACGATGTTTTTATCAGGTGGTGCAACGCTTGTTTTACTTCCAGCGATAATTTTAACTTTCAAGCCCAAATTCTTAAAAAAACTTCTTAAACCTGTTGAGTTTAAAAAACAAGTTGAAATGAAGTAAAAACAAAAAGAAGGATCGAAGATGCGCTATCTATTTCTTCTCCTTGCTTTGCTTTTATTTCTAAATACATCATCTGCTCAACTTACCGCTGTTGAAATTCTGAAAAAAGTTGATGAAGTATCTTATTCCGCAAAGGATCAATTTTATAAATCAAAAGTCACATTGATAGACAAAAGCGGAAGAGAAACTTATCGTGAAGCTTTAATGTATCAAAAGGGAACAAACAAACGACTTGTTAAATTCACAGAGCCGGCTGATATAAGAGGTATTGGTTTTCTGTCCTTGCCTGACGATGTAAACTATGTTTATCTCCCTGCGTTCAAAAAGAGCAGAAGAATTGCCTCACACATTAAAAACCAGAATTTCGCAGGGACCGATTTCACTTACGAGGATATGGAAGCTTTAACCTATTCTGAAAAATGGGAACCAGAATTTTTAAGAAAAGATGATTCACATTATGTTTTAAAATTAACACCACGAAGGGGTAGAACAAGTGACTATTCAAAGTTGATCCTATATGTCAGAACGGATAATTTCTATCCCGAAAAAATTGAATATTACGATAAAGCTGGAAATCTCCATAAAATTTTAACAAGGAGAAGAATTGAAAAAATAGGAAACTACTGGGTTGCTCTTGAGACTGAAATGAAAGACATCAAAAAAAATCACACGACAAAGTTAGTTCTTGAGGATATCAAGTTTGATACAAACTTAAGCGATGATATTTTCACAGTAAGAAACCTTGAGCGATAAAATGAAGTTTATTTTTTCCCTCATTTTTTCGGTTTTTTGTCTTTTCAGCAACTTATTAGCGGATGACTTTCGATTCAGCTCAGAATATCTTGAATATGATGTATATTGGAAATTTCTAAACCTCGGCAAGATAAGGGTATGGACAAGAGTTGAAGGCGATAGCGTTTATTCGAAAATCCATGTTGAATCAAACCCATACATTTTTTTCGTAAATGTGAACTATACTTTTGAAAGCAAGTTTCACAAAGAAAATCCACTAAATAGTTATCTAAATGTTTATGAGGTTAAAGATGCTGTTCTGCTAAAGACAATTTTCTTGAGACAGGGAAACGATATAGTTGCAAAGCAATTTGATATGAAAAGTGGTGTCTTTATAGGGCAAAAATCAATTTATTACCCAGATATATACTACCATGGGATAACTGCGTTTTTCGTAGCGAGGAAATTATGTGGAACTGGAGTTGCAGTTTATATTCCACTTTTGTTTGCAACCGAAGAAAAGCTTGAGCGTCCACCATTTATTGTAAGAATTGAAAAAGTGAAGTTTAATTTCCCTGAGAAAAGGGAAAATGTGAAGATTTCTTCATTAAATTCCGAGGTACAAACAATTGAGTTAAATGGTTACGCATCGTTCGTAAGTAAAGAACTTGCGGGGATATCGGGCGAATTCAATGGTTGGTTCTCCGATGATTGGGCAAGGGTTCCAATTAAAGCAACATTTAATACTTTTCTCGGAGTAGTCCGACTTGAACTTTCAAAATGGGAAAAAGATAGTTGGAGTCCACCTTTAAAAACAAATTAAAATTATCTAAACATGAAAAAACTTGAAATTCTCATCCTGTTGTTTGCTTTTATAACTTTCTCAACCTCACAAAATCTCCAAATTGGCGGTTATATTCAAGCAGATGACCGATTTAAATTAAAAGACAAAACAATATCGTGGGAAGAATACCGCCTTACACTTACAGGACAAGTTGAATTTGAAAGATCAAAGTTTTACTCAGAAATTTGGATCAGAAATTTCGGTTCAAACAATGTAAGAAAATTATTTGAACTCTCTGATAAAAACTATGTTGAGCCGGTTAACATTGAGATTCGTGAAGCATATGTTGATCTGAAGGATTTCATAATTGACAATCTTGATCTGAGAATCGGAAGACAAAGAATAGCTTGGGGAACCGCAGACAAACTAAATCCAACGGATAATTTAAACCCAGATGACCTTGAAGACATTTGGGATTATGGCAGACATCTTGGTTCAAACGCAATTAAACTTTCTTACTACCTTGGTGATTTCACAATTACTGGAGTTTTCATCCCAACTTTTACCCCTTCCGTTTTGCCGAAAGGTGATTGGATAAAGGTATTTGCTTATGAATTTTTCCCGAACTCATCCAATCAATTTGAAAATTTATCGGAAAGAGTTATAGTCGTAAACCCTGAAAATTCACTTAAAGAAGCTTCAAAGTTTGGCTTGAAAATATCAAGGAGAGATATCTTTGGCTTTGATGTTTCAATGAGCTATGTATATGGAAGAGATGATATTCCGATGCCATTCAAAGCCATATTACCAGTTGGCAGGTTAGTTCCTGATTCAGTTTATCTTTTCTTCCCAAGAATGAGAATTGTGGGCGTTGATTTTGCAGGTGATATAAGAGGAGTTGGCGTTTGGGGCGAAGCTGGGATATTTTATCCAGAAGAAGTTAATTTTGAAACAGTGATAGTAATGCAACCGACAAATTTACACTTATTCAGAAAAATTCTTGAGAAGAAAAATTACACGCGATTTGTTCTTGGCTTTGATTATACCTTTGAGAATGGTATCTATGTTAATGTTCAATATCTCCACGGATTTCTGCACGAGAGAGGTCGCGGAAATTTGAAAAATTATCTCGTCTTTAATTTTGAAAGAAAATTCATGGACGATAAAGTTAAAGTCAATTTCTTAAGTGGTGGAGTTGAATTCAAACGCGCCAAAGATGTTAAAAACAATTATTCTCTAATCTATAATCCGCAGATAACATATAATCCAATTGACAATTTGGAACTTGCAATTGGTGGAAGGATAATTGATGGCAAAGGTGGCTTGACTTTTGGAAGGTTAAGAGATAGAGACGAAGTTTATATCAAAGCCAAATATAGTTTTTAAATAAATCAAATGGCACGCCATGTTGAGGCGTGCCTGATATTTTTTAATTAATTAAAAACTCAAATTGTGGAAATTTTGAGATTTTAAATCTCAATGCGCCTTTCAAATTAGTAGAATCAAACGCAATTTTGAGTGGATAATAAGGATTTTCACTCTTCACATCAACAACTATTTTCATGTTACCTTGCAATAGCCCCTTAACACCACTTACCTCAATTGGGATACCGGATGATTTCACAGTATTTCCATTTAAATCATAAAGCATAAAATCACTTCCAATTGATATTTCAAACGGTTTTGCATTTTCATTTGCTTTAAAAAGAACATCAAGCTCAATAAATTTCTTCGCAGTATCGAAGCCTGAATAATTAACATTTTTATTCGCTTTCACAACTTTTATCTCCCATCCATCTGCTTTAACCCACTCATCAACGCGGACAAATGGTTTCCTTTCAGGTTCAATTCCGAGAAGATACTTGTTGAACCACTCAAGGCAGCGATAAAATTCATCTATTCTATGATTTGGCTCTCTAAAACCGTGTTCTTCTCGCGGATAACGCACAAATTCAACTGTTTTGCCAAGATGCTTTAAAGCTTGATACATTTCTTTTGAGTTGCTTATGAAAGTATTTTGATCTTCATCGCCATGCATTATCAAAACGGGGGTTTTTATGTTCTTAACATAATAAAATGGCGAGCGTTCAAGATATATTTTTAGGTTGTTCCAATAATAATCACCAAGATAATCTGGCTCCCAGCTTGGTAGATATGAGTTGCTGTAATCAGTGATCAAGTTAAAGATCCCGAACATTGAAATCGCCGCTTTAAATCTATCGGTTTGAGTTATAGCCCAATTTGTCATATAACCACCATAGCTTCCACCAAATATTCCAATTTTATTCTCATCAGCAATCTTTAGTTCCTTTACTATGTAATCAATTCCGGTCATTATGTCCTTGAAATCGCCACCGCCGAGATCTTTGAAATTTGAAATTCCAAACTTATTGCTATATCCCGAACTCCCTCTGAAGTTCGGCGCAAAAACGAGATATCCTTCGTTTGCCCAAACTTGAAGATTATAATACTGCCGAAGCATATCTTGGATCCTACTGTAAGGTCCGCCGTGAACCGCAACAAGCATTGGATATCTTTTGCCTGGTTCAAAGTTGACCGGTTTAACGAGAATTCCTTCTATCACCCAACCATCAAAACTTTTCCATCTTATTACGCTTTGTTCCCCAAAAGTAAACTCTTCAAGCTGCGGATTTAAATTTGTTAATTTCTTTAATTCACCATTTTTAAATACATAAACATCAGGGGCGCTCGTTTTACCTTCAATAAGAAATACAATAGATTTATCAGACACGGTGATATCACTAAAAACTCTTTCCCCACCGAAAAATTCTTTTACTTTTCCATCTAATGAAACCTTGTGAACATGAGTATAAACACCATTAGCAGTTCTTGCATAGATCATATCTGGTTCGGATTTTGAAAATTCATAACTTATAACTCCGATATCAAAATTTTCAGTTAGAATTTTGATTTCGCCCGTTTGAGGGTCGACAATGAAAAGTTCCTCTTGTGAATATGTAAATTTCGGATCAATGTCAGCAACGAATGCGATATATTTTCCATCCGGTGACCATTTTGGTTGTCTTTCTCCACCTGGCCTTCTTGTTAACTGTCTTGCCTTCCCCGTTTCAATCTCTAAAATCCACAAATCAAATTTTTTACTATCATCAATATCACCAGTGTAATTTGTGTTGTAAACAACAAACTTTCCATCTGGTGAGACATCAAATTGATCTATTCCATAATCGCCCGTGAAAATTCTCTTTTCTTTTTTTGTCTTTACATCAATGATATAAAACTCTTTGCGATATTTTTCTTTATCAACGACGATTGGATCAAACTTTAACTTTTTATCCCTTTCCTTCTTTTCCTTTTCTGGTTTTGGCAGGGTTTCCTGCGTTAAATAAAGTATGGATTTACCATCCGGCATCCACTGAAATGAGATAACCCCCTCGGGTGCATTAGTTAATTTAAAGGCTTCGCCTCCATCAACGGGAAGAAGCCAAATTTGATTTTTTACTTCTTTAGCATCGGGATCTACCTTGCGATTTGAGATAAAAGCGATGAATTTACCATCTGGCGAAAACTTCGGGCTTCTCTCATCCTCTCTTGAAAATGTTAATTGTTTGACTTCTCCACCATCGGTTGAAACAAGATAAAGATCTGTTCTATAAACACTTTCCTCAAAGTCGGCTTTTGAAAGAACGAAAACAACATTTTTACCATCGGCTGATACCTCAATTTGTGAGGCAACATTGATTGAGAGCATGTCTTTGATTGTAAACTTTTTCTTTATTGACTGTCCCAAAAGCGCGGAGAACAATATGAAAATTGAAATCACAATAAAAATAAATCTTCTCATTATTTCACCTCCATTTTTTAGATTATTAACCCGTGCGTTAATTTAAGATAAACTCCACTGACCGCAGGTGTTTTAAAGGTTTGCATAATATCCCTATGCAGGCTCCTGAAATAATCCCCATCTCTACCATTTCGCGATTGAGTGATGACAAAATAAAGAACACTTCCTGCTTTATATTCCCAACGGAGTATAAAATTAAAATTAAAGGATTGTGTGTTGAAATCTGGATTTTTGGTATAGTTATACGGAACAAGTATCTCTGGGGTTTGTAAAACTTTGAAATTCTTGTAGTGTCCTTTTGCAATAAATGTTTGAGCATAAACTTGAAATGTTAAGTCCCGTGTAAATGTAACAGTTCCTCGCAAAGTAAGGTCAAATTCATCGGTTGATCTATCGGCGAAGATACTTAACCTTTTGTTGGCAACGCTTATATTCTCAACCCATGCTTCTTCGTTTCTGACAAATCTTAACTGATTTTCTATTTCAAAATCTATCCAATCTGTCGGTCTTAGTGTGATACTTATTTCGTATCTATCCTGCCATCTTCTCACATTTTCTTTTTCCAAAAATCCCCACTCTCCAAATCCATATTCAAAATCAACAACTATGTTCTTTCTTGAGTCACTGCGCACCGAAAAGTTAACAACATATCTTTCTTTACCAAGATAAAGTCCATTTCCTCTTGTTTCCCTATCATCATAAACTTTCCAAGGGCTATAAAAGCCAAAAATTGAAAATGTCCAATAGTTTAGAAATTCTACCATTTGGTCAAACCCGATACCACGCATGATCATTGCTCTGTCAAAATTCCACCTGTAATTATACCTAATTCCCGCATAGTATTTCCTTATTATCCAGAAAGGTTTTATATCTTGCTTAAATCTTAACTCCGTAGAACCCCCGTGATCATTATCTCTTGTGAAAAATCCAACATCGTTTATGTAAAATCCTTTCGCAGTATAATCATAGTTTGTTGAGTAAAGAAAATTTTCCCCAGCGATTTTTGCGATTGAAAATCTTCCTGAGGTTGCTGGTCTTCCCTGATTTCTTGATGTTTTTGAAAAAGCGAGGAAACCATCAAAGGCATATGTGTTATTTAAAAATCTCAATCCCCAATCAAAGCCACCAGTTAAAGCTGGAATTGCTCCATCTCTTGAAACATTTGTTAGTATAATTCCAATCATAGAGTTTCTCAGTATATCCTTTTGAAGACGCAAAACAGTGTAATTTGCAAGTGGTTCAACTTGGACTTTGAATTCATGCCCAAGCGAATCGCTTACTATCGCTTTTTCTGGACTTGTCAAAGCGTTTATGAATCCAAGTGAAATTCCATTCTGCGACTTTCCTGTTAATTTTATAGCGCTGAGAATTTTCGTTCTTTCAGGATAATAAATGATCCTTCCGCCCTCTGGGACATCTGGATATCCAGATGGTCGTTTCCCTATTCTTCGGGAATAGAAAATTTGCATACCTGCAAATCTTCTACCACCACCTCTGCCGCCAGGCGCACCAAAGCTAAAGAACTGAGAACCATCAGTGAAAAACTGTCTTTTCTCGGGATAAAATGTCTCATAAGTTGTAAGGTTTAAAACAACTTGATCAGCTTCAACTTGGCTGAAATCAGGATTAAAAGTTGCGTTCAAAACAAAATCATTGGTAATTTTATATCTTAGATCGAGTCCAACATCAAGCTTAAAATCCCTTGTCCTCGCGTTTAATTCGGATTCGGGGGAAAAGATAAGTTTTGAAGCGGCATATGGATAAATTTCTATACCTTTGGGCGAGCCAATTTGATTTAGTCCAACAAGATGTCCAATTCTTGAGACTCTGCCAGTTTCCTTTTTAGATATCAAAGCCCATTGGACAAGTTCCTTTTTCCTGCTTATGTATCTTTCAAAATTGACCCCCCATTCTTTATCAGCTGCGAATCTTAAGCTCGCAAATGGAATTTCAATTTCACATACCCAACCATTCTCATTTATTTGCACTTCTGCTTCCCATATCCCATCCCATTCGTTGTCAAACCTTGATCCATCGCCCGTGATGATACCATCAACTTTCACGCCCGCTGAATTAACGGAGAAGAAATAAGCGGTTTTGTGATCGTGAAATGTGTCAAGTATTATATTGATCCTGTCTGACTCAATCTCTCTATCTCTTCTTGTCAATCGCGCGGTTATTTTAGAAGGTTCAGAATCATAAAGTATGAATCCCAAATAAATTGCTCTATCATCATACAAGATTCTAACTTCTGTTCTTTCAGTTGGATTTTCACCTTCATAAGGATCAAGTTGAATAAAATCAGAAACAGGTATTGCGTTTCCCCACGCTGCTTCTGAAAGCACACCATCAATTTTTATTCCTCCCTCAACTTTTACAGCTATAGCTGTTTTATTTTGAGAGTTATGTCCCACAGAAATATCGCTTAGAGCTAAAGCAAAAAAGATTAGGACGAGATTAATCAATATGCGTTTCTTGTTCACTTTGTTTTCTATTTTTATTTTTTTCGCTTTCATATTCGGCAATGATTTTATCTTTTATTTTCATAAGGTAATCAAACGCTGCATCATGTTCGTTTGGAATCAAACCTTCAAGAATCGCTTCTTCTATCGCTTTTTTTAGACGCCCAACAAGAGGTCCAGGATTCAAGCCAAGCGTTTGCATTATTTCATTTCCATCTACCGGTGATTTAAAAGCTCGCAGTCTATCCTTTTCTTCAACTTCTTTGATTTTTTGAACGACTATGTCGTAATTTCTTGAATATTCAGCAACAAGTTTCGGATTTCGTGTCGTTATATCTGCTCTACAAAGTTTTATCAAATCGTCCAAATCCTCACCTGCTTGCACTATTAATCTTCGTATTGCGGAATCAGTTACACTTTCATCAACCAAAAACATTGGACGAAGATGAAGGCGTACAAGTTTCTCAACATATTTTGATTTATCAATTGGAAGTTTCATTCTTCTAAAAATTGAGCGAACCATTTTAGCACCAAGCACATCATGCCCATAAAATGTCCATCCAACTCCCTCTTTAAAGGCTTTTGTTTTTGGCTTTGCTATATCGTGGAATAGACCAGCAAGTCTAAGCCAAACATTATCTGTCACCTTTGCAAGATTATCAACAACTTGACAGGTATGTTGAAAGACATCCTTATGATGATATTTAGCAGTATTATCGTCCTCGTCGTTTGCCCTTTGTTCGGTCCCCTCAAGCTCTGCTACCTCTGGCAAAATGATACGCATGATACTTGTTTCTTGCAGTAATTTCAAACCTATAGATGGCTTCGGTGACTGGATTATTTTTAAAAATTCATCTGTAATTCTTTCTTGTGAAACGATGCTTATTCGTTCTTTCATTTTCTTTATAGCCTCAAATGTCCTCTCTTCAATCTTAAACTCAAGCTGACAAGCAAACCTTATTGCTCTCATCATTCGCAGTGGGTCATCGTCAAATGTCCTTTCAGGATCAAGTGGGGTTCTTACTATTCTATTTATCAAATCTTTCCTACCATCAAATGGATCAATGACCTTTCCAAATGTTTTTTCATTTATTGAAATTGCAATCGCATTGATTGTGAAATCTCTTCTTGCAAGATCGTCATCAAGTGTCCCGTCTTCAACTATTGGCTTCCGTGAATCTCTTCTATAGCTTTCCTTCCTTGCCCCAACAAATTCAATCTTTCGGTCCTCAAGCGAAATCATCGCGGTTTTAAATTGTTCGTAAACGGTAATTCTTTTCTTGAAATACTTCGCAACTATTCTCGCAAACTTTATTCCTTGACCTATCACAAGAAAATCAACATCTTTAACTTCCTTGCCAAGCAAAAGGTCTCGCACATAACCCCCGACGACATATGCTTCATAATTGTTTTCATCAGCGATCTTCCCAACTATCCTCACTATTTCGTCATTTATTTCAACTATATCATTAAATGTTTTCATTTCTCTAAATCATTAGAACTTTGTTTTCAATTCATATTTTCAAAAATCAAGCGACATTTTCTCTTTCACAATTTTTTGCTGTCTTTCAATTTCCTCAATAATTTTAAACGCTACCTCAAGCGAAAGCTTTCCCTCCTCTGCTCCGACTGGCGTCGGCTTATTATGAATTATTGAATCAATAAATGCAGTGAGTTCCTCTTCAATCGGATTGACGCTTTTTATCTCAGGTTGTTCATAAATAATTTTTCGTCTTTTCGCACTTTCCTCAATTCTACCAAGCAAAACCGTCGGCTTTATATCTTCAGAGTTATCTTTATTTTCTACATCGTCAACAAGGCGAAATATCTCCGTTATGCCCTGTAAAAAATCAATTGATATATAGGCATCCTTTTGAAAAATTCGCATTTTTCTTTCATTCTTCCTTGAAATTCTACTTGCTGTGACATTTGCAACACATCCGTTCTTAAATTGTATCCTTGCGTTTGCAATATCAATTGAATCGGAAATCACAGCAACACCACTTGCTCTTATCTCATCAATCTCACTTTTCACAAGATTTAAAATTATATCAATGTCATGAATCATTAAATCAAGTATCACTGCGACATCCGTTCCTCTGGGCTTAAACTGCGCAAGGCGATGCGTTTCAATGAAAACAGGTTTGATCTTGTAATTTGATAGAGAAAGCAAAGCTGGATTAAATCGCTCCACATGTCCAATTTGAACCTTTAGATTTTTTTCACGAGCGATTTTTATGATCTCCTCTGCACCATCAATATCATTTGTTATCGGCTTTTCAATAAATGTGTGAATCCCACGCTTCAAACAATGAACAGCGATCTCTCGGTGAGTTGTTGTAGGTGTGGCTATAATAACTGCTCTGACATTATCAAGTAGTTCATCAAGTGTTGAGAACATTTTAACATTGTTCTCGTTTGCAACTTGTCTCGCTCTTTGTTCGTTTATATCGTAGACACCAACGAAATTTGCATTTGAAATTTTTGAGAGAATTTTTGCGTGAATACTACCGAGGTAGCCGACTCCTATAACTCCGATGTCAACTTTTTCCATAAACTTTTATCCTTTAATTTTTGTAAATCCAATTATTCTGTCAAAACCACCAAATTGTGGATCTCTGTAATAGACGACAATGTAATAAGAATTGCTTGTTTGCCAGCTATTCCCTTCAAGCTCAATCCAATCATTCACGATAACCTCGTCCTTGCTATGATCATAATATCCAACAACATACTGGTAATCATAGATTCCACGCTTTAAACTCTTCCTAACAAAAAAATAATTTCTAATTGGATCATATTTCAAAACATCATCTCTTTCAGGTTTCCAATTATTAAAAGCGCCGACTATATAGATATCACCTTTAATCTTTTGGAGCGTTTCACGATCAATTTCAAGTCGGAAGAGGACATCAAGATATTCTGAATACATTCCTTCAGGCACGATTCTACAAGCGCCGTCCATATCCGGTTCACCTTGGAAAAACTTTCGCACCTTATCGACTCCACCAACCGGAATCACAGGCAAAGCATTTGGATAAACCTTCTCACTTCTAAAGTCAATTTGTCTGTATTCGTTTAGTGGATAGATCTTCCATATTTTAAAAAGTCTCGTCTGCGCTGGAAAACCACTTACATAGGTATATCTTTTCCGCTCACCAAAATCAATTCTGTGGGGATAGAAGATTTTCCAGTTTTCATAAATATCCACAGTCGTTATATAGTACCAATTCAATGAATCAGGCACTTCAACTTCAATATCAATTTGATTGACATAATTTCTAAAATCCGCTTTCTCATCAAGTAAGGTTTTGCTTAAACTTGCCTCTACTTTCGTTAGTTTGTCGACAACTATAAATCTTCCAGTTGCGTAAACGATCGTATCTGCCTTAACATTGTAAATCTCAAAAATATAGTTTCCAGAATAAGAAAATTGCACAATTCCATCGGGATCTGGGAAGATATTTTTGAAATGAAAATTATAACCTCTTATTCCTTTTTCGGCAGTCGTATAGTTTAGATAAAGAGTTCTACTGTGGAAAAAACTTTGAACAAATACATTTTCCGTCTTTCTCCAATTCCTATCGCAATGATAAAAGCGAATTCCAAGGTTTGGCAAAGTTGTACTTTTGACATCAAATTCAATCACGATGTAATCATTTGCTGTGTTCGGCTCGCCGTTCCAAAGAGTATCATATCTAACTATGATTGGTGGATAAAGCTCATCTTCATAGCTGTAAACACGCAGACCCTTAATTTCAAAACTACCTTGCGCAAATAAAAAATCAAAGAGCAGTAAGAAGAAAACTAACCAAGAACTCATTTTTCCCTTCTTTTCTTCGGTATTTGAGATCAATTCATAAAGCAAATTTTTAAGTTCGTCAATTGAATAGACGATGAAGTCCGGCTTTAATCCAACAACTTTATCTTTCCCGTACGAATCCCAAAGTGCGGATATAATTTTAATACCAACTTCTTTTGCTGCTTTCACATCGCTTACTGCGTCACCGACGAGTATTGCCTCATCTGGTTTCAGGTCAAAAGCATCAAGAATTTTTCTAATTCCCTCACCAGATGGTTTATGTTGAACCACATCATCACCCGTTATAACGATGTCAAAAAATTTTTCAAGCCCAAGATTTTTTAAAGTAATTGAAGTTGTTACTTTGCCTTTTCCCGTGAAGATAGCGAGTTTAATCCCCTTTTCTTTCAAAAACGAAAGAAGATCAAATATTCCAGCGTAAACCTTTGCTTTATGATGGTTTTTCTCGTAGTATAAGTAAAACTCCTCCACAGCTGATTTAGTGTAAAGATCAAGGTTATCAATAATTTTATCATCATTTGAGAAAAGTCGAAGTAATTTTCTTATCCCTTCCTCCTCTGGTGGACCGAAAAAGAGCGCCGGTATTTCTTCGTTAGCAAATTTTCTGCCCGTGTATTTATGAGCGATGTAATTAAATGTCTCAAATATCAATTCATTTGTTTGTGCAATTGTCCCATCAAGATCAAAAATCACACACTTTATCGCCAAAGCATTTCTCTCCTTATTTTTAAATCGTTGTTTTCATTATGCCTTTGTGTCTTAAGATCGCTCCAATTCCTTCCCGATTTAGTTCGTCGGAGTAAAAGATCGGATAAATTTCAGCATTTTTTTCAACGGCGACATCAATGATCTTGAAAATGATATTCGGAACGCGTTGGAGATTTGCTCCACAGTTTGGGCATTTATCTTCTTTAAGCGCGAGATAATTGCATGATGGGCAATACTTCCCCGAATAAGAAAAGTTAAAATTGAAGACGAGTTTATTTACATTTGACTCGTTCAATGCCCTTATCGTATCTTTAATTCCAATGACAGCCATTCCCGATGTTTTCGAGTGAGCATGTGTTTTGATTTGATCTATTAAATTTTTCTCCCGCTCAATTTCAAGTTTCATTTCAAGTTCAAGTGTTTTTCGCAACACATCGCTTTCTTTCGCATCTACGGGAAGATTAAATGAACCGCTATAAATTTTCTTCAAATAGGGATGAAGTTGATCAACAAATAAGTTGACATCTTGCTGTTTTGCGCCTATTAAGAGAGATTCAAATTTTTCGTTCTGGTGAATTTCAAGCAATCTATTTACTATTTTTTTGAAATGTTCAATGATTTTGTTTTCTTGATATTCCGTGACCCTTGACTCGTCAAAGCCGTGATAACCGGCAATTTTTATTCTTTTCGGTGTTTCATCATAAATTTCTTCCCTTAAAACTATTTCATTCCCGAAGACCTCGTAAATTTTCGCTTTTCGGTGGTCAAATATAATCGTGCAAATTTTGCGAAGCTTCGAGGTTATCACAAGCAATGGGCGAATATATGGAGTTTTATCAATTACAAACAAATTCGGTGGTGAAACGCTCAATTCATAAACTTGCCAGAAATTTTCCTTACTGCATGAAAAGATAGCGATGCCTTTTGTTTTAACTATGTCAAGGTTTTGGGAAATATATTGCTCGATCTTTTTTATATCATTGAGGATATCTTCCGTTGCTTCAATTTTTTTCTCTTTTACGAGGTCTTTAAAGATAACTTCAATCTCTTTTTTTGAAAACTTGCTTCCGTCTGTGTTGAGATACAAGGAAGAAACGAGACAAGATTTTGGTTGATAATTTTTCAACTCTTTGAGTTGTTTTTCAGACTTGATGATCATAGTTGCCTCCTTTTAAGTTTTTGGATTTTTTAATAACGACCTCTCCTTGCGAACACAAACGATAGCAAAAACCCAGCGACAAAGCCTCCGATATGAGCCCACCATGCAACTCCGCCAGATGTTGCGTAAGTTGCAGCGCCAAGCGAGGCAACTCCACTGAAAAACTGAATTAAAAACCATAAACCAAGAAAAATAAATGCAGAAATTTCAACCAAATCATAGAAAAAGAAAATCGGAATTAAAGTTATAACTCTTGAATGAGGAAACAGAATAAAATAAGCACCGAGAACCCCAGATATTGCACCACTTGCTCCAACTGCTGGAATTTCAGAAGCCGGATTAGTATAAACATGCGTTAACCCAGCTGCAACTCCACAAAGAACATAAAACAAAAGATACCTAAAATGTCCCATCCTATCTTCAACATTATCACCGAAAACCCACAAATAAATCATATTCCCAATTAAATGCATCCATCCACCGTGCAAAAACATCGATGTCAAAAACGGATAATAAATTAGCAGAAGAGGAGCCTCAGATTCTTTTAGCTCAAAATATGTCGCTGGCACAACACCGAAAATATCAAAAAACTCTGATAATTTTTCTCCAAGCGAAAGTTCATACAAGAACACTAAAATATTTATGACTATCAAAGTCAAAGTAACGACCGGATAACTTCGTGATGGTATTGTATCTTTAAGCGGGATCAATATTCTTGTCCTCCTTTTTGTTTTTTAATCCCGATTCTTTAAGATTTAATTATGACTTTCCACTAAATGTTTTTCCGAACTTTTCATCATCTTATAAGCAATATTCAATAGCGAAACGGGATGCATAACTTTCACATTTACTCCAGCTTTTTTAAGTCCATATTCAATTTGAGCGTGGCAACCTGGATTCGCGGTCAAAACAATTTCAGCGTTAGTTTCAAGTATGTTTTTTATTTTCCTTTCAAGTATTTTCATAGAGTCATCATATCTGAGTATGTTATAAATCCCTGCGCTCCCACAGCACCAAGTTGATTCGTTTAGCTCAATGAATTTGACGCCGGGAATTGACTTTATTATTTCTCTTGGTTGTGAGGTTATCTTTTGTGTATGTGCAAGATGACAAGCATCGTGGTATGTAATTCTTAAATCAAGTTCAACATTTGGATTTTTGAAGCCAATCTCATATAAAAATTCGTTTATATCTTTCGTTATCCTACTTATGTTTTCGGCTTTTTCTCGCAAAGTTTCATCTTTCTCATCATTGAAAAGTTCGCCGTATTCTTTCATAAAAGCCCCACATCCAGCGGAGTTAACAACGATGGCATCAAGTTTATATTTTGAAAATTCAATTATATTTTTCTTCGCAAGCTCTTTTGCTATCTTAATATCTCCGTAATGAGCCATAACAGAACCACAACAAACTTGTTTCTTCGGGATATAAACCTCGCAACCATTTTCAAGCAAAACTTCAACGGAATCAATGTTAATTTCTGAATACATAACATTCATAAAGCAACCTGTAAGAAACCCGACCTTATATCTTGTCTCCCCATTTGGTTTTAAAACTTCGGGCAAAATCTCATCTGAAAATCTATCAGATATTTTGGGGGCAAGCTCTTCAATACGAATTAGCTTTTCAGGAAGCAGTCGGTCAATTTTAATTTTGCGAATGAATTTGCTTATGCTTTTTTGATAAAATTTCACGAGTCGCGCGATCATCTTGAAAACAAAATTTGAAGTAAACGCAAATCTAAAAATTATCTTTTTAACTAACGCTTGTTTATCAAAACCAAGTTCAAAAATTTTTATTCTCTCGCCCTCAACAAGTTTACCATATTTAACCCCGGCTGGACAAACTGTTTGACAAGCTTGACAGTCAAGACAAAAATACATCTCGTTTACAAAATCATCAGTAATTGGTAGAGCTCCGTCTTCTATTTCTTTAATAAGTCGTATCCTTCCTCTTGGAGAAGATTTCTCAAGAAAGTTCAAGTTATAAGTTGGGCAAACGGGCAAACACATTCCGCAGTGCATACACTGAACGATGAGGTCAGATGGAATTTTTAAATCTTTCATTTAAATAACCATATTTTTGTTAAGTCCATAAATTGGCATATTTTTTAATTTGTTCCCTTGATGTCGGGAGGCGTCCTTCGCATCGCGGTTTGAGTTCAAAAATTTTACCAGTATTTAGTATTCCATTTGGATCAAGAACTCGTTTGATGTTTCTCATAAACTCAATAGCCGGCTCGTTAAATTGTTTTTCAAGGAACTTTTTCTTCGCAAGTCCAACTCCATGCTCGCCTGTGATGGTTCCACCAAGCCTGATCGCGTAATCAAAAACTTCATCAAAAGCCATTTCAACTCTTTTCATTTCTTCCTTGTCTCTTTCGTCGGTTAGCGCTGTTGGATGAAGATTTCCATCGCCAGCATGACCAAAATTCCCGATGATAATTTTATGTTTATTCGCTATTTCCTGAATTTTCTCAACCATTTCAGGAACGAAACTTCTTGGAACGGTTGCGTCTTCAAGTATCGTTGTAGGTTTAACGCGGGCAAGCGCTGCAAAAGCAGCTCGCCTTGCAGTTTTAAGCTTCAAAGCTTCATTTTCTGATTTTGCTATCTTATAATCAGTTGCTCCGTTTTTAACGCAGATTTTTTCTATCTTCTCCGTTTCTTCCTCAACTTGAGCTGGATGCCCATCAACTTCAATTAATAGCAAGGCTCCAGCATTTGTCGGCAAACCAAGATGAGCATAATCTTCAACACACTTTATCGTTGTGTTATCAAGAAATTCAAGGATCGCTGGTGTGATGTGATTTGCAATTATATCTGCGACGGTTTTCCCAGCGTCTTTTATTGAATTGAAAAATGCGAGCAATGTTTTTGAAGATTGCGGTTTCGGTATCAGCTTTAACAAAATCTTCGTGAAAACCCCAAGCGTTCCCTCTGATCCAATCAAAACATCTTTCAAATTATATCCGGCGACATCTTTAACATTTTTCCCGCCGATGTTTATTATTTCACCTGTTGGAAGAACAACCTCAAGCCCGAGAACATAATTTTTCGTAACACCGTATTTTAAACCTCTTAATCCACCTGCATTTTCAGCGACATTCCCACCGATTGTAGAGATAGTCATACTTCCAGGATCAGGTGGATAAAACAAGCCATATTTCTCAACTTCTTGATGAAGTTGTGCAGTTATCACTCCTGGTTCAACAAGCGCGGTTAAATTCTCTGTATCAATTTCAAGAATTTTTCTCCATCTATTCATCAACAAAACAATTGAATTTGACAAAGGGACAGAGCCACCGCTTAACCCAGTTCCAGAACCTCGGGGCACGACGATAAACTTTTCCTCGTTCGCAAGTTTTAAAATTTGAGAAACATGCTCCGGAGTTTCTGGAATAACTATTGCCTCCGGCAAACTTGAAATCGCAGGCGTTGCGTCGTATGAGTAAGCTATTCTATTTTCTATTGAAGTTAAAACTCGTTCTCTTCCGACGATCTCCTCAAGCTGACGAATTACTTTTGCGTCCATATGCGTTGAAAGTTTTTTCTAACTTAAAGATAATTAAGATAAGTTCAAATGTCAAACGAAGAAAAAACTATTTAAAAATTGACCAATTTTAGCGCCAGAAATTCGTTAAAACTGCCCCGAATAGAATATCCCAAAAGACTGAAAACATATTAAAAAGATTTAAACCACAGCTTTGCACAAACTTAAAATCATCAAGTTATGTTCATCAAAAAGTCCTCCCTTAAAACACCAAGTCAGGCAAATGAATAAATAAAGTTAAGTTTTAAAATAATTGCCCTACGATTTTCGGCTTGAAAACATATCAACAAGTTGTGATGTTAAAATCGCCCCGGCAACTCCTCCGAGCCACAGTGAAACCCAAATTTTTACACCTAAAACATTAACACCAACGACCTTTTCAAATAAAAATTCTATGGCAGATGGTATCAAGGCAAGAACAAGTAAAAAATTGCTTCTTTCTGAAAGATCTTTCCGATTTAAAAACGGGGAAATTAAAACTCCGATTAATGCGCCAAGATAAATTAAACTACATCTCGAGCAAACAGCGAGCTTGATCCCATTTATATGAAAACTTCTCAAATCATCTTGATGACACAAAGGACTGAAAAAGCGATAAACGATCTCTGAAAATTTACTCAATCCAACATTTTCAAAAACTACTGGGCTTATGACCAAAAAATTAAGCAAAATAGCAAGAAAAAGAACGACAACATAGATTTTTATTTCGGATCTTGACATTTTCAACTCAATCTTGTTTACCTTCAAGAAACTCAATTGCTTTTTCAATTTCATTCCAATTTCCGATTACAAACATTATATCTCCAACTTCAAAAACAAAATCAGAAGATGGATTTGTAATAATTCTATCGCCACGCTGAACAGCAATTATTAACACGCCAGTTTGGCTTTTCAAATTTAACTCGGAGATAGATTTGCCTTTCGCTCTTGAATTCGGTCCAACGAAAAAAGTCGTCGTTTCAATTTGCTTCAAAAGTTCAGAGCTGTTAATTAATTTATCAATCTTAAAATCAAGCCCTCTCAATGCCCTATAGGTGTCTTTTCTTAATTGACCTGCATATTCCTTTACCAAGTTCATCGGCAAATTGAAATAGTTCAAAACTCTTGAGATTATCTCTATTGATGTCTCAAATTCTTCAGGTATGACTTCATTTGCACCGAGCTTTTTTAATTCATCAATTTCAGTAACATATCTTGTTCTAACGATTATGTATATATTCGGATTTTCAAAGCGAGCAAGCGAGACGATTTTTCTTGCCGAAACAGGATCTGAAATCACCACGACAATTAACCT
>JBCNVC010000290.1:0-959 GCA_039630395.1 Candidatus Kryptonium sp.
GATTCAAACGAAACTGGTTCGGCGTTGGAGGTATTCTCATCAAATAAGTTTCAATCCCTCACAGGTACGATTCAAACATGTATTTGAGCATTTTTCTAAAAAATTGAAGCATTTGTTTCAATCCCTCACAGGTACGATTCAAACACGATATAGACTTTTGCTGCGTTGGATTGACCTTTTAACTGTTTCAATCCCTCACAGGTACGATTCAAACAACGGGGCAGTATGTCTGAAGTTATATTGCTTCTTCTGTTTCAATCCCTCACAGGTACGATTCAAACAAATCATCATCAAAAATTTATATTGTTTTTACAAGCGAGTTTCAATCCCTCACAGGTACGATTCAAACAAGATGAAATGCCAGAAACAATTTCAGTAAAATTGAGGTTTCAATCCCTCACAGGTTCGATTCAAACACGCCCGTGCCACAAATTCCCAAGCACGGGGCGTGCTTTGTTTCAATCCCTCACAGGTTCGATTCAAACATCAAACGGATTTAAGAAGCGGTGCTTATCCCGCCGTTTCAATCCCTCACAGGTTCGATTCAAACTTCTTATTCTTGAGGAACTTTTCCAGCAGGTTCAGTTTCAATCCCTCACAGGTTCGATTCAAACAAGAAATGGATTATATTTGGCCGTTTATCAAGATGGGGTTTCAATCCCTCACAGGTTCGATTCAAACTAAAATTGAGGGGTTAAAGGATTAGGGGTTAAAATTGTTTCAATCCCTCACAGGTTCGATTCAAACACATAAAGCTTTCACAGCGGAGCCCCGTTTCAACCAGTTTCAATCCCTCACAGGTTCGATTCAAACGCAGGCAAGACTGGGTGCACCCACATCCCGACATTTTGTTTCAATCCCTCACAGGTTCGATTCAAACACTGTATTAAGTGAGCAGGAGGTTGTTGCGGTTATGGGTTTCAATCCCTCACAGGTTCGATTCAAACATTTTAGCGACT
>JBCNVC010000291.1:0-954 GCA_039630395.1 Candidatus Kryptonium sp.
TGAGTTTGAATCGAACCTGTGAGGGATTGAAACTGCTTCGCCTGGTTATTTCCAGGCAAAGATAGGTTAGTTTGAATCGAACCTGTGAGGGATTGAAACTGATTGTTGCAATGCTTGTTTTGCTTGCTTGGTCTTGTTTGAATCGAACCTGTGAGGGATTGAAACACATTGAAAACAATATAGATCTTCGAATCCCCTGCTAGTTTGAATCGAACCTGTGAGGGATTGAAACAAAACATTGCTTTTTCTGGCAAATTCACGCACGCAGGGTTTGAATCGAACCTGTGAGGGATTGAAACTTTTAACTGATTTAATCAACCGCTTCACTAATTCAACGTTTGAATCGAACCTGTGAGGGATTGAAACACAGACTTTATCGCTATTCTGTTGCGATAGTTAAGCGTTTGAATCGAACCTGTGAGGGATTGAAACAGTAGAAAGTTTGATTACTCCAGGTGAATTTTTAGCACGAGTTTGAATCGAACCTGTGAGGGATTGAAACTGTTATTGGTTTGGGTGATAGGAATTTGATTTATGAAGTTTGAATCGAACCTGTGAGGGATTGAAACGCCAAATCGCCAAGTGCATTAAACGCTTGTGAAAGGTTTGAATCGAACCTGTGAGGGATTGAAACTTATAAATCCAAGACTTCCTTCCCGCATTAACGAAATCGTGTTTGAATCGAACCTGTGAGGGATTGAAACTTTATCAAATTGATATTTTCATTTAGCATTTGTTCAAGTTTGAATCGTACCTGTGAGGGATTGAAACGTTTTTCTCATCGTTTCTTCTAAAATTTTTAACATCTGTTTGAATCGTACCTGTGAGGGATTGAAACGTTTATTCAGCAGTTTTTGCTACCATTTGCTTTATATCGTGTTTGAATCGTACCTGTGAGGGATTGAAACTTTTGTTTTTAATGTTTAACTTTTTCACCTTAACCGCGCAGTGTTT
>JBCNVC010000292.1:0-954 GCA_039630395.1 Candidatus Kryptonium sp.
TCGATTCTCACGGTAATTTTGGGTTGATTGCTCGTGCTGATAGTAAGGTTTAAATTCCACACTGGTTCGATTCTCACATGCGAGGAGATTTGTTGAAGAAAAGTTTGCCGTGTGTTTAAATTCCACACTGGTTCGATTCTCACTATAATTTTCTAATTTTCTCGTATCCATATCTCCTCGTTTAAATTCCACACTGGTTCGATTCTCACAAAAAACAGTGATGAATTATAAAGCGGAGATAATGAGTTTAAATTCCACACTGGTTCGATTCTCACAATTTTCATCTTCTACCTCCCGAACAACCAACTTGCTGTTTAAATTCCACACTGGTTCGATTCTCACTTGATAAGTATGGGAAGACGGAGAATGTCAATGGTGTTTAAATTCCACACTGGTTCGATTCTCACAATAATGGAGGGAATATGTCTTTTGATGTCAAAGGAGTTTAAATTCCACACTGGTTCGATTCTCACCTTTGTCTCCAATCCTAAACCTTCTTCCCTTTGCCTGTTTAAATTCCACACTGGTTCGATTCTCACAGGCAAGGGAAGTAGAAAAATTGCAAGAAAACATAAGTTTAAATTCCACACTGGTTCGATTCTCACACGCTACATTTTAACTTGGGACGATATAGCCAAGCTGTTTAAATTCCACACTGGTTCGATTCTCACACACGGTAAGTAGCAATGTTGAGGGTGTTATTAAAGTTTAAATTCCACACTGGTTCGATTCTCACAAATATAGTCGATTCTCGGCAAGAGTATTCAAGCCAGTTTAAATTCCACACTGGTTCGATTCTCACAAGGTGGGCTACAAAGGTTTAGGTTTTTTAAAAAAAGTTTAAATTCCACACTGGTTCGATTCTCACCTCAAAAGGCACAACAAGATTAGCGTTTATTTCGCTGTTTAAATTCCACACTGGTTCGATTCTCACTCTTTCGTCGCTACCACCAA
>JBCNVC010000293.1:0-954 GCA_039630395.1 Candidatus Kryptonium sp.
ACGATGCAACCGCCGAGTTAAGTGAGAATCGAACCAGTGTGGAATTTAAACTATATTGAAGAGAAGGTGCAGGATTTGGTCAATAGAGTGAGAATCGAACCAGTGTGGAATTTAAACAATGATATTTTCATCGCTGGGAAGATTGATTAGATTTGTGAGAATCGAACCAGTGTGGAATTTAAACTTTAACCTCCCATAAGGAAACCAAAACCAAAAACTAAGTGAGAATCGAACCAGTGTGGAATTTAAACATTTATCATATAAAGTTTTAAGATGTTTCCTTCTGTGTGAGAATCGAACCAGTGTGGAATTTAAACCCTGATACATGATATCTATACGATTCAATCTCAACCGTGAGAATCGAACCAGTGTGGAATTTAAACAGATTCAGATTGTAAAGAGATTTATAAGAGAGTTAGTGAGAATCGAACCAGTGTGGAATTTAAACCGGAAACATTCTTGAAATTGTATCAAGTTGATAATTTGTGAGAATCGAACCAGTGTGGAATTTAAACTACTGGACACAAGACCTTAACCACAAAGCAGATTCAGTGAGAATCGAACCAGTGTGGAATTTAAACGAACCTTCAAGGATAGGGCAACGACTTGGGCAGATATGTGAGAATCGAACCAGTGTGGAATTTAAACTATAACCAATTTACAAATCTCTTAATTTGATTAAATGTGTGAGAATCGAACCAGTGTGGAATTTAAACATTTATGCTTTTTTCGTTTCTTTTAATCTTAATTTTGGTGAGAATCGAACCAGTGTGGAATTTAAACAAGCGTAGAAATAACAAGTTTTCTCCCGCTATATATGTGAGAATCGAACCAGTGTGGAATTTAAACATAATGAATCCACGAATTACCGAATAAATTTATCTTGTGAGAATCGAACCAGTGTGGAATTTAAACTACAAAAACTTGCCCCTCGGAAAGTTATTTGAATGAGGT
>JBCNVC010000294.1:0-946 GCA_039630395.1 Candidatus Kryptonium sp.
AGACCGCCAGGTGGAGCTGATCAACCCGAAGGTCATCGTCACCCTGGGGCGATATTCTCTTGCTCACTGGCTGCCGAATGCGAAGATCTCCCAGGCACACGGGAAGCCGATCCGGGTAGGGGATCGGGTGGTGTTCCCGATATATCATCCCGCGGCGGCCCTCCATCAGCCGGCCCTCAAGCGGACGGTGGAGGAGGATTTCCAAAAACTGGGAGCGTTCCTGGCGGGCCTGTTGAAGATGGAGGAAGAGCAGCCGCCCGATGAGCCCAAGCAGCTCACGCTCTTTTAACGCCTCTTGCATTCCAGGAAACAGGAGCCTGGGGAGTGCGTGGGAGGGAAAATATAGGGGCGAGGCCCATTCCCCCGGCCTGAAAGCCCCCGTTTGCGACCTTGACGGTTCCCCGATTCGTATGGTATATTCTTTATAGAAGCGGGCCCGTGGTGTAGCCTGGCCTAACACGCCGCCCTGTCAAGGCGGAGATCGCGGGTTCGAATCCCGTCGGGCCCGCACGTTCCACTGGATCCAAGAGCTGTCGAAAAACGCTCCACCCACTCGGTGGAGCGTTTTTCTTTATGCGGGATGGGTTTAGGCGTGGGGTCGCAGATGCCCCTGGGCGGCCCGAGAAGCGGATCTCTGTCCCCTGAGGTGGGTGAGGCCCCCTTTCGGAACTTCCGGCTATCATGAGCGGAGATCCCAGAGAGAGGGGATGTTCCGATGACGAAGATCGGGGCTTTCACGTTCGTTCTCCACGCCCATATTCCCTACTGCCGCCGGGCAGGACGCTGGCCGCATGGGGAGGAGTGGCTGCACGAGGCCATCGCGGAGACCTATCTCCCGCTCCTGGATGCCCTCTACGAGCTCTACGAGCAAGGGGTCCCGATCCGTATGACCCTCAGCCTCACCCCCGTGCTGGCGGATCAGCTGGCGGATCCGCTGGTGCAAGAG
>JBCNVC010000295.1:0-946 GCA_039630395.1 Candidatus Kryptonium sp.
AGGTATCGTTTAGAGGATTTGTAAGAGCAGTGCTCACTCCACAACGCCCCAAATCTACCAAGTTCCACCTCGTTAGGCTCTCTACCTATTAGACTAACTATCCTCTCATACTCCTGAACAGTTAACCCATGAGCTTTCAGGACTCTCTCTTCCATACATTTTACTCCTTTGAAAAATTTTGGTAAATTAATTATACTAATAAACACATTTTAATAGATAAACAACAAAAACAGACATTGGCAATAGAATAAGTTATTGATATTAAGTGATATTACTAAATTTATAGTAATAACGAAAAAGTTAGCTTTACTGTAGTGCATCGCGAATACAAAGTTTAAAATTTGGATTTAGGCTTACATCAATGTTTAGAGAGAATATAATAGAAAATATATTTCTGTTATGTGAGGTTCGATGCAAAAAACATCAACTTGCGGTTATTCACTTTAGTTAATTTACCTCTTTTTTGTATACTACATTAAGAACTTTTACCGTTATTAACTTAATTTAAAAACTTAACGGGTACACGGCCTACCTAGTAGGGGTGGAAGTAATATCTTCGCCTGCCTGTATAAATCCATAATCTCAGTACACGGCCTACCTAGTAGGGGTGGAAGTCTTCTAGGAAGAGTTTTCTCAGAGCTTCTTTCTTCACGTACACGGCCTACCTAGTAGGGGTGGAAGATTTCTGTCCTCTATGAGATCATAGCCGTCCAACCTAGTACACGGCCTACCTAGTAGGGGTGGAAGTCGCAAAATCTTTAAAAACAGAGTAGCTTACATCCACGTATACGGCCTACCTAGTAGGGGTGGAAGTATCTCATATATAGATTTAGAAAGTTTAATCTGATTATAAGTACACGGCCTACCTAGTAGGGGTGGAAAGTTTAAAACAGAAAGGGGCAGTCTGCTTGGTAAACGGTACACGGCCTACCTAGTAGGGATGGAA
>JBCNVC010000296.1:0-945 GCA_039630395.1 Candidatus Kryptonium sp.
CTTGACGGGTTTTAAGCCCACTGTGTGGGATTGAGACAGATAATCCTTTAGAGGTAGAGTGTATAGCTGGCTTTGTTTTAAGCCCGCTGTGTGGGATTGAGACCTTGAACCCGCCACAAGGGTCGGGTGGAGACCTGAAGCCGTTTTAAATCTACCGTGTGGGATAAGGCTTTTAGAGTGCTGGATACTGGGCTGTTTATTTCAGGTTTATGCATGCAATGGAATCATCCGCTCGTGCCAAGGTAAGGCGTAGTCTCCTGTTTTCTCTAGGAATTTTTGCGAAGGCTCCGGAATGCTTACAGAGAAGTAATGGACTGCTTTACAGAATGCCTGACGATGCTAAAACATGTCCTAAAGGGTCTTTTCTCTCTGCAAGGTATAGAGGCTACTTCAGGCTAAAAAGGGAAAGAAAAGGCAAGACCAGAAGAATGTCCATCCGTTCAAAAGAGCTCCGAAAGTTTATACAGAGAGTAAACCTCAACACCCTCTTCCTGAAGCCTTTCTCTTCCACCCTCTTCTCTGTCCACCACCGTATATACACACAGAACGCTGTAGCCTTCTCTCTTACAAGCCTGAACCGCTTTAAGAGCTGAGGTGCCGGTGGTCATCACATCTTCCAGCACCACTACCCTGTCCTCGGGCTTTAGAAGACCTTCCACCTGCCTGCCTGTGCCATGAGCTTTCGGTTCTTTTCGGACCACGAAGGGCTTTATGGGTTCTCCCTCAAGTAAAGAGACCATGCTGACCGCATAGGCTATCGGGTCAGCTCCCAGCGTTAGACCACCCACACCGTCAGGTCTGAACTCTTTCAGAGCTCTGTAGAGCTCTTTTGCAAGCAAATAAAGGTTTTCAGGCTCAAAGGTTATCTGCTTGAGGTCTACATAGAACCTGCTGAGCTTTCCGGAGGAAAGCTTAAATATGGGCTGTTCTGAAACCCTCAGAGCT
>JBCNVC010000297.1:0-940 GCA_039630395.1 Candidatus Kryptonium sp.
CAGTTTGAATCGTACCTGTGAGGGATTGAAACAAGTTTTTATTTCTTGTGTTAAGTATTTTGCGAGTTTGAATCGAACCTGTGAGGGATTGAAACCCCAGTGTTTGTGTTAAGTTTCTGTAGAAATCATCGTTTGAATCGTACTTGTGAGGGATTGAAACAAATACTTTTTGATTATTTCAATTCCTGGTAAAGTGGTTTGAATCGTACCTGTGAGGGATTGAAACTAAGTTATCCTCTAAAAGTTTTTCCAACTCTGCGAAGTTTGAATCGTACCTGTGAGGGATTGAAACGAAATGGTTTTAATCGCAATCTTGTTCCGATAGTTTAGTTTGAATCGTACCTGTGAGGGATTGAAACGCTTCAATTTCAGTCTGAAAACCTTTAATTTTTTCAATGTTTGAATCGTACCTGTGAGGGATTGAAACTTCAGAATCTGTCTGATTTTTTGTTTCATTATTTACCTGTTTGAATCGTACCTGTGAGGGATTGAAACAGATTTTTCCAAATTTCGTCCTTATGACTTTAAGGGGTTTGAATCGTACCTGTGAGGGATTGAAACCCATTTGCGAAAATTACAATATACAATCCGTTTCTCAGTTTGAATCGTACCTGTGAGGGATTGAAACTTTATAATTTCTTCTTTCTCAAGCAAATCAAGCACTTGTTTGAATCGTACCTGTGAGGGATTGAAACAATATACATTTGTCGCAAAAAACAATAAATTTTCAGGATGTTTGAATCGTACCTGTGAGGGATTGAAACAGATACATAGTTTTACTCCATTTTGTTTTTAAATTAGTTTGAATCGTACCTGTGAGGGATTGAAACATCCAGGACTTTGGAAAATTTAATTTTAATTGTGTTTGAATCGTACCTGTGAGGGATTGAAACTTTATTTTGATTTCCTCCAATTTCTTTACTATCAAAGTTTGAATCGT
>JBCNVC010000298.1:0-936 GCA_039630395.1 Candidatus Kryptonium sp.
TCAATAACATGTCCATGTATAGCTTTAACTCTACCTTGAGAGGCGATTTCCATTTTTTATTAAATATAACGAATTTACCCAAGGAAGACAATGGAAAAAATTTTTTGTGGGTTTTGGGAGCATCTACCTTATGAATTAGTTTAACTTTGTCATTGATATTTAAAGGAGTCATAGGAAGAGAAGTGGGATGCCCCCAATTTTTGGACAACTAAAATGTTAGGTTTTTTGGGCCCCTATCCAGACGTTCCATTCTCAATGCTTTATGAAAACTTTCCATGTGCCCAATGCACTGCTACCTCCTTGCCAGTCAAACTAAATTCAACCAATGCTGGAAATACATTACCTTAATACATTTATATGATTCACCCTGTAGCCCTTTGCCATAAATCAAAAAGGCTATTTTCCTATATCCATTCTCCTCTCTTATTTTCCTATCTTTTAGCCCTGTTTCCCTTGGTTATTGGTAATATAAAGTTTAAGGAGGGATAGCCCATCTTTCAGGTAAACAACTCTGGGAGAGGGCTTTAGATAGAAGATTTTTTGTTTTTATTTCAAGTTTTTTTAAAGGCTAGCAATTTTTTGAGTTCTGAGTTTTCAGTGTCAAGAGTTTTTAATCTTTTGAGGGGCTCAAGAGAGGGGGGCCTTTGCATATTGGTTATCGCTTGTCAAGAGTTTGTTCGGAGATTCCGTATGATCTTTAGGTATCAGTGAAGGATTTATTTGGCAACTCAGCTTCGGAGAGGATTTGAGGAATATATGTTTTAGGTATTAACCCTATCATTTAACAGATTTGTCCAAAAAGGAGAGCGATCTAGACACGTTTTACAGGTTTAGCTTGACTAAAAACACTCTTTGGATATATATAGCAAAAACGATTACCGTTTCCACAAAAGGGAATTCTCTGTAACAGGGTTAGCATGAGAGCTTGGGCCATTC
>JBCNVC010000299.1:0-934 GCA_039630395.1 Candidatus Kryptonium sp.
CGGATTGGTTTTGTAGATATTCAATTTCTTGGGCGATTATTTTTTGTTGGGGGTTTGAGGTTTGGGTTGTTGGTTGAGTTGTTGGGGTTTGGATGTAGAATGTTTTAATTGTCAGGGTAGATCTTTTTATCAGCAGGTTTGATAGGTTTTCTTTTATTAGGAAGTCGAGGGGTGCGTGGTTAAGGTTGATTTGTTTTTCGGAGGAGGAGATGAGTTTAAATTTTGTTGATGGCGGGGTTATGTTGATTGGTTCGAAGAATTCGATTGATCCGGTGATATAGGTTAATGAGTCTATTAGGTTTTGTAGTGCTGATGATAGGGTTTGGTTGGTGATTGTGATTTTGAATGTTGTGTCTATTGCTTTTATTTTGGGTTTAATTTCAATGTTGTTGGTGAATATGTCGTCTTTGTAGTAATTTTTGCCGATTGAGAGCACTAATGAGTTGACGCGTGCAAGGAGTGTGTTTTGGTCGAGTGATGATATGACGAGGAATTCGCCAGATATTTTGTTATTTGAGATTGTGTTTATGCCTGTAAGTTTAGCGAAGCAAAGGTAGTTGCTTGATAGTTCGTTGAAGTCTTTGACAGCGGAGTTGATGTCTTTTTGGATTTCTCTAATAAATCTTGTGTGTGTTTTGTAGGAGATAAAGCCGAGGGGTAAGGTTAGAAAAAGGAATATGAAGCCAAGGGCGATGTCAGCTTTTGAGCCGACGGTTATTCTGTATGCTTGGGGTTGGGTTGTATCAAATGGGAAGACTCCGTTTTTGTTTGACAATGGATAAAGTATTTTTACGCCTTGGACGGAGGCACAGTCTATGATGATGTGTGAGGTGTAGCCGATTGTGAAAGCGATAAGTGGGTTAATTTGCTGGATGCTTAATTTGAATATGATCATCAGCGATATAATCAAAAGGATCAGGGTTAGGATAGCGAA
>JBCNVC010000003.1:0-6535 GCA_039630395.1 Candidatus Kryptonium sp.
CAAGGTTAAACTATGACTTATCTTGTAACTGCAAGAAAATGGCGACCCACAAGATTTAGTGAAGTTGTTGGTCAGGAACATGTTACTGCAACCCTTTTGAATTCTCTTAAACTTGGGCGCGTTGCCCATGCATATATTTTCGCTGGTCCCCGCGGAGTTGGCAAAACAACAGTCGCAAGAATACTTGCCAAAGCAATAAACTGTTTAGATCCACAAAATTATGAACCCTGTAATCAATGTGAAATGTGCGTTGAAATCTCAAACGGTAGAAGCATTGATGTGCTTGAAATTGACGGTGCATCAAACCGAGGTATTGATGAGGTGCGCGACTTACGAGAATCCGTTAGATATACTCCGACTAAAGCAAAGTATAAAGTTTATATCATTGACGAAGTCCATATGCTCACGAAGGAAGCTTTTAATGCTCTTTTGAAAACACTTGAAGAACCCCCACCGCACATTTTATTTATTTTCGCAACCACTGAACCACATAGAGTTCCATCAACGATTTTATCAAGGTGTCAAAGATTTGATTTCAGAAGAATTGAAATTCAAAAGATCATTGAAAGGTTAAAACTCATTGCACAACAGGACAAAATTCAAATTGATGATGATTCACTTTTCACAATTGCCAAAAAAGCCAATGGCTCATTGCGGGACGCTTTGAGCATTTTTGATCAAGTTGTTTCATTCTGCGGAGAGAAGATAAAATTTGATGATGTAATAAAAGCACTTAACATAATTGATCAAGAGATCTTCTTCAAGGTTACTGACATAGTTAAAGAGAAAGATATAAAAGCCGGATTTGAACTTGTTGATGAAATAATCAAACTCGGCTATGACTTTCAAGAGTTTTTAAGTGGTTTATCGGAGCACCTACGAAACTTTTTAGTAGCTATAACGACGAAATCAGCTGAATTGATTGAAGCAACGGAATATTACAAAACTCGTTATATAAACGAAGCAAAAGATTTCAATGAATCTGATATCCTGCGGATGCTTAAAATTGTCAACGATGCAGAAATTTCCATAAGATGGACACCTCAGCCGAGGCTAAAACTTGAAATGGTCATAACGCAACTTGCATCGCTTGATAGCACAGTTAAGATTCAAGAACTGATCTCAAAGATTGAGAAAATTGAAAACTCACTTAATTCATCCGGTGGGATCTCCTCAGAAAATTTTAACAATCCCCCGAAAAGGGGGAACAAGTCTGAAAACTCAGTTTATTTAAATGAAAACAATATAAAATCCGAAGCTAAAAAGAATGACTCTTCACAACTTCAACATGACGATATTCAAGAAATAAACAGGTTATTTCAAGATCCGCTCGTAAAATACGAAACGAAAACACCACCAAAATTAGAACAACGAAAAATCGAAGACCCGGAAAAATTTTTAAATTTAATTCGTGAAAAATGGGACGAGATAGCAAACAGAGCACAAAATTACAACCTAAATCTTGCGACTTCACTTAAACTTTCATATCCACTTGAAATAAAAAACACAAAGCTAAACATTGGAACAGCCACAGATATACATCTTGAATGGATAAGAAAAAATATAGGATTTTTGAGAAAGGAAATTTCAGAAATATGCGGTGCTGAACTTGATATTGAACCCTTGATATGCGATGTTGAAAAGCTTAAAGACGAAATCATTCAAAACAGCCCTGATTTAAAATTAAAAAAACTCATAAATGAGTCTCCATTTGTTAAATCGCTTATTGAAAATCTTGGCGCACGACCGATTGATTAATTTGTTTTTGATATTATGTCTTTTCTCTACTTCAATAGTTTTTTCAAATGATTTCAAGCTTTCAAAATATGCCGGGGAATTCATGTCAATCGGTGTTGGTGGAAGAGCACTTGGAATGGGCGGAGCATTTACAAGCGTTGCAAACGATGTGACCGCAGGATATTGGAACCCAGCTGGGCTTTCTCAATTATCATCAAATATTCAACTAATTCTAATGCATGATGAGAGATTTGCCGGAATTTTAAATTACGATTACTTTGGTATTGCCTTAAAACCGACAAATTTCTTATCATTTGCTTTGTCAATTATTCGCCTTGGCGTTGATGATATACCATATACAGAAGGAGCACTTCTTGACAATAATGGTGATGGAATTTTTAATCCTGATGTCGACCGACTTGATCCGAACAAAATCGCTTTCGTTTCATCATCTGACTGGATTGTGATAACATCATTTGCAAAAAGCTCAAATGAAAAACTTTCATTTGGTGGTAATGTAAAGTTCATTTATAGAAAAATTGAAAAAAACTCCGGGATCGGAATCGGATTTGACGCTGGATTAAGGTTTAAACTTTCAAACTTTTCCATCGGGATAGTTGTAAAAGATATAACCTCAACACTTATAGCATGGAACACAGGTAAAAACGAACTTGTAGCTCCGTCTTTAATTACCGGAATAAGCCGAGAGTTTGAAATTTTATGGGGAAGATTAACTCCTTCGCTTGATCTAATAACGAGGTTTGAAGGAAGAAATAAAACCGCTTTCCTCGGAACGAACTTCTTAAGCTTTGACTTAAATATCGGTGGTGAATATACCTTTAAAGATTTGTTTTCGGTCAGATCTGGTTTAACAGAAAACAAGGAATTTACACTCGGAGCCGGTGTGAAATTAAATCGCCTTGACATTGATTATTCATTTGCAAGATTTAGTTCAGAACTTGGAAACACTCACAGAGTTTCCTTGAAATTTTCAATTAATTGAAATATCAAACAAAATTTGAACACATGAAACTTTACGCTCTTGCGATTGCAGCTCACCCAGATGATATAGAATTAAGTTGTAGTGGAACGATAATAAAATTAACACAAAAAAATTATCCCGTTGGAATTCTTGATCTTACCCGAGGGGAACTTGGGACACGAGGGAATGAGAAAATAAGAGAAAAGGAAGCAAAGGAAGCAGCATCCCTTATGGGCGTTAGAATCCGTGAGAATCTTGAACTGCCGGATGGCGGGATAGAAGTAACACAGAAAAATAAAATTGAGTTGATAAAAATTATCAGAAAATATAAACCTGAAATAATTTTTGCTCCATACTGGATCGAACGACATCCAGATCATGAGAACACTAGCAAGCTTGTCCGGGAAGCGTGGTATCTTTCGGGACTTGCAAAGTTAAAAACAAAATTAAACGGAAAAACGCAAGAAGCGTTTCGCCCGAAGAAAATTTTCTTTTATGTCCAATATTTCTATCAGCAGTTTACACCAAACTTGATTATAGATATATCGGATGTGTTTGAGGAAAAGATGAGAGTAATTGAATGTTACAAATCCCAATTTTTTAATCCGTCAGTAAAGTTAAACGCGGAAGAGACATTATTAAGCACAGCGGATTTCAAAGAGTATCTTATCGCAAAAGCCCGCTTTTTTGGACAGATGATCGGACGAAAATATGGAGAACCATTTTTAACGCTAAGTCCCATAGGATTAAACGGAATAGACAGTGTAATTTTACCGGAGCGAAGTTAAAACAAAAAATCTCGCGCCTTGAAAACTGAAGAAATTCTCGGACTTGTAAATGTCATCTTTTACATCGCTCACATTATAGTTTTCTCCATACTTGGTTACAGACATAATAAAAAGGGTGGTTTAAAATCCGCATCTTTAATTTTAATTTTTCTGTTCGTTTTGCTTTTCATCTCTTTGCAAGTTGGGGGGCTTTTAGCCCAGTTTTTTTCATCGGAAGGGAGATGACAACCAAATTAAAAGCAGTACAATACAATAGTTATCACAATTGCAACCGTAATCCAAGCCCCAATTTGGTAAATGTTTCTCAAAAGAAAGAAAAAAACGATGGTGAAAACAAAAACGATAGCATTGATAGCCCACGAAATAGAAAAAAAGCGGACATGGTCGCATTCGCAACTCAAAATAAAAAGAAACTTGAAAAATTTAACTTAATTGGAACCGGCGCAAGACTGCTAAACTTGTAAAAGAAAAGACAGGTTTGAAAATCAAAGCATATCACTCAGGTCCATATGGCGGTGATGTGGAGATCGCCACACTTGTCGTTCAAGGTAAATGTGACGCTGTCATTTTTCTACATGATCCACTTGAACCCCATCCACACGATCCAGATATTAAAACTTTAATGAGAGTCTGTGATGTTTATAATATCCCGCTTGCAACGAATCTTGCAACTGCCGAGATCATCATAAATGCAATTTCAAATGAAACCATAAATCCAAGATAGACCTCAACGCTAAATAACATTTTACTTTGCGAAAGCAACGCGTGCACAAAGTTAATGGATTTTTGATTTGAACTCCTTCTTTTTTATTTTTGATAAAAAATTATGCAAATCGTTATGACAAAGATAGTTGAAGTTGGAAATATAAAAATCGGCGGAGGAAATCCAATCGTTGTCATAGCTGGACCTTGCGTAGTTGAGAATTACGAAATAACTTACGAAACGGCGAAACGAGCTAAACAGATCACAACTGAACTTGGAATGCCCTTTATTTTCAAATCAAGTTATAAAAAAGCAAATAGAACAAGTTTAAAAGGATTTTCGACGATCGGAGAAAAAGTAGCACTTGAGATTCTTGCTCAAATAAAACGAGAACTTGACATTCCGATTCTTACCGACATTCATTCAGAACCAGAAGCGGAAATGGCAGCTGAATATGTTGATGTGCTTCAAATACCCGCTTTTCTTTGCAGACAAACAGAACTATTGCTCGCCGCTGGGAAAACAGGAAAAGCAGTTAATATAAAGAAAGGTCAATTTATGGCGCCGGAGGATATGAGATATGCAGCTGAAAAGGTGGCTTCAACCGGAAATGAAAAAATTTTATTAACTGAACGAGGGACGACATTTGGATATCATAATCTTGTCGTTGATATGCGCTCTTTGCCGATTATGCGCTCAACAGGCTATCCTGTCGTAATAGATGCTACGCATTCAGTTCAATTGCCAAGCGTTGGAGAGAAATCAGGTGGAAGACCCGAATTTATATTTCACATCGCAAGAGCTGCAGTTGCCGTCGGGGTTGATGCGATTTTCCTCGAGACGCATCCCGAGCCATCAAAAGCTCTAAGTGACGCAGCAAGCCAGTTAAAACTTGATTACTTATACGAACTATTAAGTCAAGTCAAACAAATAGATGAGCTGGTTAAAAAATTTGAACAAACAAGCATTGTCAAATGAAAGCAAAAAAGGACGCACTTGAAAAAGCAAAAAAAGTTAAAATGATACTTCTTGATGTTGACGGTGTACTAACGGATGGAAGCATAATTTATTCTTCAAATTGCGGAGAAATAAAAATTTTTAACGCTCAAGATGGATATGGCATTGTAAGAGCTATTGAACTTGATTTAAAGGTTGGAATTATCACGGGCAGAGAATCTGATATAATCAAAAAAAGAGCAAGCGAGCTTGGAATAACAGATTTGATTCAAAGTGCGATTGACAAATTGAAACCCTTTGAAATGCTTACTGAAAAATACAACCTTAAACCTGAACAATTTTGCTATGTTGGTGATGATATACTTGATATTCCGCTTTTGAAAAAAGTTGGTTTCAGCGCCGCACCTGCAAACGCAAGAAGCGAAGTTAAAAGAGTCGTTGACTATGTTGCTTCCGCATCAGGAGGAAACGGAGCAGTGAGAGAAATTATTGATTTCATATTGAAGGCACAGAAAAAAATTTGAATTTGTAAAGAAAAGAGATGTTAGATAAGATCATAATCCGCGGGGCAAGGCAACACAATTTAAAAAACATAAATCTTGATATACCACGAAACAAATTTATAGTTATTACTGGAATTTCAGGTTCGGGGAAATCATCCCTTGCTTTTGATACAATTTATGCAGAGGGACAAAGAAGATATGTTGAATCTCTATCTGCATACGCAAGACAATTTCTTGACATAATGGAAAAACCGGATGTTGATTTAATAGATGGTTTAAGTCCAGCCATATCAATTGATCAAAAATCAGTAAGTCATAATCCTCGTTCAACTGTTGGCACCGTGACAGAGATTTACGATTATTTGCGACTTCTATTCGCAAAGATCGGCGTCCAATTCTGCTATAATTGTGGAAGGCGAGTTCAAAAACAATCAACGGATCAAATCGTTGAAAGCATTCTGAAACTCGGCAACGGCATTAAAATTTTAATTCTTGCGCCGGTCGTACGCGGAAGGAAGGGACATTACAGAGAACTTTTTGAGAAAATTTCAAGAGATGGTTTCCTGCGGGTAAGAGTTGATGGCGAAATAAGAGAGATAACCCCCGGAATGCAAGTGGACAGATATAAGATTCACAATATTGAAATCCTAATTGATCAGATCACTGTCTCAAAAGAATCAAGAAGAAGAATTTACGAAGCAGTTGAACTTGCCCTTGAATACGGAAATGATTCAGTGATAGTAAATGATGGTGAAAAAGATTTACTTTTCAGCAAGCACCTTGCCTGTATTGATTGCGGTATAAGCTATGCAGAGCTTTCCCCTAACTCATTTTCGTTTAATTCTAAATATGGCGCGTGCTCCCG
>JBCNVC010000003.1:6880-86410 GCA_039630395.1 Candidatus Kryptonium sp.
CGTCAGTGGGTTGAACAATTTATGAGTGTTAAACCATGCCCAGAGTGTAACGGCAAAAGATTAAAAAAATCGTCACTTGCCGTAAAAATTATTGACGCAGAAACTGGCAAGATGACAAGCATTGATGAGATAGTTTCAATGCCAATAAAATCTGCTTATAACTTTTTTGAAAACCTAAAATTAACAGAGCGAGAGCTTATAATTGCAAACCAAATTTTGAAAGAAATAAAATCAAGATTGAAATTTCTCATTGATGTTGGACTTGACTATCTAACACTTGATAGATCCGCACGAACCCTCTCAGGTGGTGAATCACAACGCATTCGCCTTGCAACGCAAATCGGTTCTCAACTTTCTGGAGTTTTATATGTGCTTGATGAACCAAGCATAGGTTTACATCAAAGAGATAACATTAAACTAATTCAATCTTTGAAGAAACTACGCGACCTTGGAAACACTGTCATCGTCGTTGAACATGACAAAGAAACGATTGAAAACGCTGATTTCGTTGTAGACCTCGGACCTGGCGCTGGTGAAAACGGTGGATATGTCGTCGCAACTGGAAAACCGCATGAGCTCGATAATAGATCATTAACGGCACAATATTTGAGAGGCGAAAGAAGAATTGAAATCCCTAAAAAAAGAAGAGAGGGAAACGGAAAATATCTAATTTTGAGAGGCGCAACTGGAAATAATTTGAAAAACATTGATGTTAAGTTTCCACTTGGAAAATTTATATGTGTAACGGGTGTAAGCGGTTCAGGAAAATCAACATTAATAGACGAAACGCTTTACAGAATACTCGCTAAACATTTTTACAAATCCGCTCAAGAACCACTACCTTACAAATCAATTGAAGGAATTGAACATATTGATAAAGTTATTGAAATAGATCAATCACCAATTGGAAGAACCCCACGCTCAAATCCGGCAACTTATACTGGGGTTTTCACTTTCATAAGAGATCTCTTTTCTCAACTTCCTGAATCCAAACTTAGAGGCTACAAACCTGGAAGATTCAGTTTCAATGTGAAGGGCGGAAGATGTGAAGCGTGTGAAGGTTCAGGAGTTAAAAAAATAGAAATGCATTTTCTCCCGGATGTTTATGTGGTTTGCGATGTTTGCAAGGGAAAAAGATATAATAAAGAAACCCTTGAAATAAGATACAAAGGCAAATCTATAAGTGATGTTTTAAACATGACTGTTTCCGAAGCACTTGAGTTTTTCAAAGACATACCGAACATAAGGCGAAAACTTCAAACCCTTTATGATGTCGGGCTTGGATATATAAGACTTGGACAACCTGCGCCAACATTGTCAGGCGGAGAAGCGCAAAGAGTTAAACTTGCAACCGAGCTTTCAAAAGTCGCAACTGGAAAAACTCTGTACATACTTGATGAGCCGACAACTGGATTACATTTTGACGATATCAAAATGTTGCTTGATGTCTTAAATAAACTCGTGGACAAAGGCAATACTGTAATAGTCATTGAACACAATCTTGAAGTTATAAAAGTTGCTGATTGGATAATTGATCTCGGACCTGAAGGAGGAGATGAAGGAGGTTATATAGTCGCAGAAGGAACTCCTGAAGAAGTAGCGCAAAATCCAAACTCATATACTGGGAAATTTTTAAGAAAAGAATTATTTACAAACCTTCAATAATATTTTTCAGCCAACGCATCGACTGGGTTATAAAACTTGGTCCATGATGTGCTACGAAATCATAAATTCCTGGCGTGATGAAAACCTTCTCGTTTTCTATCGCCTTTATTACACCAAACCTGTTTTGAAGGAAATTTACAATTTTCTCTCTATCCCTATTCTTTGAAAACATCTTCGGTTCGTAAATTATCACATCTGGATTTAGTTCTCTAACTTTTTCATCATCGGGGAAAAGCCACTCCGCAGGATAATCACCAAAGATGTTTACACCGCCAAGCAACTCAATTGCATCAGTAATATAACTATAAGCCCCAAATGTCACCGGTCCCCCAAGGTCAATTTCTATGTAAACTTTCGGTTTTATTTGAGTTATCTTTTGGTTTGAGATCAAATTACTTAATTCAAAAGTTAATTTTCGTTCAAGTTCTCTTGCTTCTGAAAAATAACCCGCAACAACCCCAACCTCATAAGATGTTGCTATTACTTCCACTACGCTTGGTGGAAGGCGAACTGGATAAACAGCAAACTTATCAGCAATTTTGTTGACGAGTTCAAGCTGATATCCTGTTGTAGTGAAAATTATATCGGGGTTCAAAGATATCAGTTTGTCTTCTTTGAAAGTATTGTAGCTTCCAACGATTGTTTTTTTCCTTGCGCTTTCAGGTCTCACACAATAAACACTAACTCCAACGACGAAGTCCCCAAGCCCCATCTCAAAAAGCGCTTCTGTAATCGCTGGACTGAAACTAACAATCCTTCGACATTTATCTGGAAGTGTTAATTCCCTACCCGTAATTTCACAAAAAACCTTACGCATACTTTATCGCTTTGCTGAGAGAATTTTTTCCTTAAACTTTAAACTAACTTCCTCTGGGTTTTCCGATTTCATTATAGCGGAGATCACTGCAACTCCATCTGCACCAGATGCCAAGACATCGCTCACATTCTCAATGGTTATTCCTCCAGATGCAAAAACTGGAAAATCTTCTCCAAGTATCTCTTTTGCCTTTTTTATCATTTCAAGTGGGACTATCTCGCACGAATCAACTGAAGAGGTCGGGAAAACAGAACAAAATGAGATATAATCAACGCCGTTTTGTTTTGCCCAATCAATCTTTTTGATATCATTCCCGCATGTGATGCCAATAATTTTATCAGAACCAATAATTTTTCTTATTTCCTCACCCGACTGTTTCGGTATTTCATAACCATCAAGATGGACACCATCAGCGTTAAGCTTTGCGCATAACTCAATATCGTTTGCAATTAGAACGGGAATGTTGTATTTATGAGCGACATCAATTAGTTTTTTTGCTACATCAAAGAACTCTTTAAAATTCAACCGCCACTTTGTTTCATCAGCCCAAAGTTGAATTACATCAACACCCCCTTTTATAGCTTTTTCAACGATTTCAGATAATTTTTCAAAACCAACTTTTTCAACAAATGATATATCAACGACGAAATACAAACCTTTTATTTTCATTTTTCACCTCCATCCTTTGTTAACGGCATTTATGTATGCGTTCCAATAAGGATCCGCTTCGGGATAAACGAGCGCTTCCTTGCTTCCATCGGGATTTTCAATCCATAGCCCATATGAAGGTTCTTCAAAATATCCCACTTCTGATGATTCAATGCCATTTTCTGCGAGAACATTGACAAGTTCAGAAACTTTTCCCTCCTTAACGGCGATTATCAATGTTCCTTCGCTTAGCGAAATATATGGATCAATTTCAAAAAGATCGCAAATCTTTTTCGTCGTCTCTGAAATTTTAACTTTTTCTTTATAAACATGAACGCCACAGCCACTTGCGATTGCCATTTCATAAATTCCACCGAAAACGCCACCTTCCGTTGCATCATGCATTGCGGAAACACCATCATCACGAACACCAATTTTAACAGCAGTTAAAGCATCATCAACGACTGAAAATTTTCTGAAATAGTTTTGTGCTTCTTTTAAAAATTCCGGGCCGAAATTTCTTTCTATCGTCTCTGGAAAGACACGAGCAAGTATACCTGTAGTTGCGATTGCCCCTCCTTTTGTTATCACAATTCTATCGCCAGGTTTAGCCATATTTGAAGAGAGATACTTATCAATATCTGCAATTGCGATAAATGTCCCACCTCCAACAATTGTGTAATCAATACCGAAAAATTTTCCTGTATGTCCAGCAACTATTGCTATTCCAAGCTTTTCACATTCACGATGAAACGCATCCCAATAAGTTTCAAATTCTTCTTTTGTTATTTGCGGTGGTAGGTTGAAATCAAGCACTGCATACATTGGTGGAACTCCACTCGTTGCAAGATCGGAAGCGAGAAGATGAACCGTAAGCCATGCGGAATCTTCTAAACCAAGCGCAGGGATAATTGAAAGCGGATCCGATGTCAATATCATAACTTGTCTATCGTTTATCTTAACAACCGCATTATCACATCCATAATTTGGACCGACAAGAACTTCCTCTCTTTTCGCACCAAGTTTAGGATAAATTACATTGTCAAAAAATACTTTCCCGACTTTCCCAAATTTTGGAAAATCTACTTGCATTTTCACAAATGTATTTTATTTAAATTTAACTCCAACTCCAAGAAAAGAGCCCAAAAAAGGAACCTTAGCAAGTTTTTTTATCCCTAAAATTTTCGGGAAAACTGCGCAACGCCAGTCAAGAAATTCGTAACTCTTTCCTTCAAGCGCCTTCTTTATCTCTTTCTTGATCATCGGTAGCGAATAAAATTTTGCGTTGTAGTAATACGGATTCTTACCAAGTTTTACTTGAATTATTCGCCTTATCGTTGGCAAGCTCCATCTGTTCATTAATCCCATCACAATTCCTCGCCTTGCAACTCTCTCCGCCTCACGAAAAACCTTAACAAGGTCCGGCATATATTCAAGACAAGCAACATAAAGCACAACATCAAAACTTTTATCTTTGAACGGCAAAAATTCAGATCTTGCGTTTATAAACTTACCATCACTCCACAATTCCTTTGCGACTCCAAGCATCACTGGCGAAATATCAGCTCCAACGATTTTATATCCAAGTGTCTTCAACCATCTTGTAAAATGACCAGTTCCACAGCCAACCTCAAGAATTTCATTTACGCCGTCTATCTGATCAAGTAAAAACTTTAACAAATTTTTCTCTTGAATATCCGCTTCTTTATACTTGCCTTCGTAAAATGATTCATAAACCTTTGCTATTTCCGGCTGAAAATACCAAGGTGTGAACTTTTGTTCCTTGACCATTTCCCCTTCCCAATTTTTTATGATATTAAATTTTAATTTCTTTCTGTTTTCGCGCTGTATTTTCTTAATTGCTTTAGCAAGCTCTCAAAATCTTTAGGTAAGCTCGCCTCAAACTCAACATATTCCCTTCGCCTAAAATGGAAAAAACCAAGCTTTAAAGCATGCAATGTCAATCTACTCATTAATGGTTTTTCAACTTCATTTTCCTTCACCTTATACTTTTTCTTTATTTCTGACAAGAAAATCTCGCTTTTACCCCCATAAACCGAATCAATTGCAAGCGGATGTCCCACCGCTTTGAAGTGAGCTCTTATCTGATGCAATCGTCCAGTAAGTGGTCTTGCCTCAACAAGTGAATAATTCTCAAATTCCTCTAAAACTTTATATTCAGTTATCGCTCTTTTCCCAGCCTCATAATCAACCCTCGTCGTACCCGGGACTTTCGGATTTTCAGAAAGAGGAATATCAATTCTTCCCTCTTTATTTCGTAAATGTCCGGTTATCAAGGCAAGATAAACCTTTTTAACATCATGCTCTTCAAATTTCTCGTTTAAATCCGAATGCGCTTCCTCATTTTTTGCGAAACATATAACACCACTTGTTTCTTTATCAAGGCGATGAACTACAAATATGATCCCATATTTTTCGGTTAAAATATCATAAAGGTTCGGCAATGATCTTGAAAATCTATCAGGAATGGTTAGAAGCCCCGCAGGTTTGTTTATCACAACGAAATCATCGTCTTCATAAATTATTTCAATTTCATCGTCAAAACCTTGGATTTTCATAGATGTGAAATAATTGATTAGTAAATTTCAAAAATCAATTTTCAAACACAGGTTTAAACCGTGCGGTGATGGGACAAGTCCTATTTCAGGTTTTAAATTCCTGTTTTGCTTTCTTGCAAGTATAAAAGCATCAACTGCGGAGGCGAAATGGTTAGTGATTATGAAAACAAAAGCAAATTTTGCATAATATCTGAAAGCGCGACTTTTCGTTCTTATGTTTTTATATCTTTGTCTTGACAAGTCCGAGTCCCACCACCAATAAAATTTTTCCGTGTCGTAAATCTTTTCATAATCTCTGTCGCGCCCTTTCCTGAGGTTATAATCATAAACACTTCGGTAATTCTCAATATGAGCGAAGAAATCATCGGATTTTCCATTTGGATCAATCCCAGCATGAACCACGGCAAAACTTATTGCGTCGTTATTTAACCATCGTCCATATTCGTTAAGTCCGAGATAAACAAGCCAAAGTGAAATTTCAGAAGCGAGAAAATATCTCCCGACATCAAATCTTTTCACATACGCTTCACCAAGTCCGGGAACAACAAACGAAAGCCCAAAGGCAAGAGCGGGTGATTTTTTACTTTCTGTGGCTGACCCAGAAAGAATATCATTTTTTATTTTAAACCTCTCCAGATCACCAGCGATCACAATGTTTATGGCGAGAAAAAATACTAAGAATTTTTTCATCTTGTTTTAAATTTATCTTGAAGTTATATGCCTTAATGCGAGTTTAACAAGTTCCTCTACTGTAAATTCTTTCTTCTCGTTTTCCTTTATTGCAAGACGAATTGCTTTTTCCGCGGATTGTCGTGTAAACCCAAGCGAAACAAGAGCAAGCAACGCTTCATTTCTTACCTCAACTTGATCGGATGATACAAACTCCGGATGTTTTCCTGCAAATTCAATTTTTGCGATTTTATCACGAAGTTCGACGATGACTCGCTCTGCTGTTTTCTTTCCAACCCCCGGAATTGAAATAAGCGTTGAAACATCCCCACGAACTATTGAATCTTTGAGCTCGTCAACGCTCATTCCTGACATTATCGCTTGAGCCATCTTTGGACCTATGCCAGAAACAGAGATTAACATTTTGAAGAACTCCCTTTCCTCAATGCTTGAAAAACCGTACAAAAACATCTCTTCATCTTTGACAATAAGATAGGTGTAAAGTTTTGCATTTGATCCAACATCACCAATCTTATCGTAAATCGTAACTGGAATATGCACAAGGTAATTGACTCCGCCAACATCAATTACAATTTCGGTTGGTGCTTTGCTTACAACTTTTCCTTCAAGAGCAAATATCATTACTCTTTTCGTTTTAATTTTATCTCCGACTCATTAGACAAAAATTCTGGATGTGCTTTCAAAAAAGCTTTCCAATCCCTATACCTCACTTGCTCCGGGACAAGAGTTCTATTTATATGACATATCGCAACTGCAAGTGCATCAGAAACATCGTAAAACTCCGGAAAACTTTTCAAGTTTAAAATCGCTTTCACCATAAATTGAACCTGTTCTTTCGTCGCGCTTCCTTTGCCAACGACGGCTTTTTTAACTTCCCTTGGTGTGTATTCAAAAACAGATACACCAGAATTCACGGCAGATAAGATTACAACGCCTCGCACATGTCCAATTTTAAAAGCGGATTGAAAATTTTTACCATAAAAAGCTGTTTCAATAGCAACTTCGTTCGGTTTATGCAAGTTTATTATCTCTGTTATCTTATCGTAAATTTTCTTCAGCTTAACTGGAAAAATATCTCGCTCATCAACTTTTACAGCTCCATAATCAATTGCTGTCAACCTCGTTTTATCTATCCTGCCTTCCTTTACCTCAACTTTAACGACACCATAACCTGTAATATTGCTTCCGGGATCAATTCCAAGAACTATCATTTAAGTTGTCTATTGAAAAATTTTTACTCACCCATTTGCTTGCTATATTCAGCAAGAACAGCATCATCAATTTCAAAGTTTGAATAAACATTTTGAACATCGTCATGATCTTCAAGCGCTTCTAAAAGTTTTAGAAGTGTTTGCGCATCCTTGCCCTCAACTTTAACAGTTGTCTTCGGCAGCATTCTAACCTTTGCATCGTCAATTTTCACATTGTTTTTCTCAAGCGCTTCCCTTACCTGCTCCAGATTTTCTGGTGCGGTAATAACCTCAAAGAAAGTGTCGTAAGATTTCAAATCATCTGCTCCAGCTTCAAGTATAATTCCAAGTATCGTGTCCTCATCATATTCTTTTGGAATTTGGATAACTCCCTTCCTCTCAAATATCCAAGCAACGGAGCCTGCCTCACCTAAACTGCCATTATGGCGATTAAGTATGCTTCTTATCTCTGCAACGGTTCTGTTTTTGTTATCAGTCGTTGACTCAATATAAAGTGCAACCCCACCTGGACCATATCCTTCATAGACAACTTCCTCATAAGCTACGCCTGGAAGTTCCCCAGTTCCTCTTTTAATTGCTCTTTCAATGTTTTCCCAAGGCATGTTTGCCGCCTTTGCGTTCTGAATTGCAAGGCGCAATCTCGGATTTGTTTCCGGATTACCACCACCTTGTTTCGCTGCAACGGTTATTTCCCTAATCAGTTTTGTGAAAAGTTTCCCCTTTTTTGCGTCAATTACTGCTTTCTTATGTCTTATCTGATGCCATTTTGAATGTCCTGACATAATTTAACACCTCCTAAGTTTTCACTTTAAATCTTTAATTTTAAACTGTATAACAGATTGACCGTTCCAAATCCCTTCATCAAAACTAAATACAACGCTTGCTCTGTCCTTGCCCAAGACATCCGGATAAAGCTCTCCAAGTCCATAGCCAACTGCATCTATCGTCAAACCATTCACTTTAATTTTAAACTTTAAATGGTTATTTCCAAAAATTTTAACATCAAATATTGGAACATTTGTTGCAAGAAAAACTGGCTCTTGATTTCCAGGACCATATGGCTCAAAATTTTTCAAAATTCTCCAATATTTTGAAATATGCCCCGCTACTTCATTAACATCAACAACAGCATCAATGCTTATCTCACGCATAAGCATGTCATCGGTTATAGCTTCGTTAGCGAAACTATTTATTGACATCTTAAACTCTTGTAATTTTTCAGGTTTTAGAACCATACCTGCTGCATGCTTATGTCCGCCAAATTGCAGAAGCGTGTCCTCACACTTTTTTAAAGCGTGGTAAATATCAAAGTTTGGTATGCTTCTTGCTGAACCTTTTAGCACTCCATCGGCATAAGTTAAAAGGATGGTGGGTCTATGATATTTCTCAACTATTTTTGAAGCCACGATCCCTATAACTCCTTGATGCCAGTTTTCGTTATACAGGACGAAAACCTTATCCTTTTTGTAAATTTCTTCTTTTTCTATAATTTCAACCGCCTTTTCAAAAGCTTCCCTGTCAAGCGATTGTCTTTTCTCATTTTCACGATGGAGCTGTTCAGCCCAATATGCAGCAGAGTTATAATCATTACTTATTAAAAATTCAACCGCTCTTGTTGCATCACCAAGTCGACCCACCGCATTTATTCTCGGACCTATTATAAAGCCGATATGCCATGTGTTAATTTTTTTACCTCTTAATCCGGCTTTCTCAAGAAGTGCAAGAAATGAAACTCGCGGATTTGATGAATTCAAAAGATCAAGACCGTATTTAACCAAGATCCTATTTTCCCCGACGAGTGGAACGATATCTGCTGCGGCAGCGACCGCAACGAAATCAAGATATTGAAACGGAAGAAGGTCATCTAAAGAAAATTTCTTTTGAAGTGCTTGGACAAGTTTGAAAGCAACACCACAACCAGATAGATACTTGAAAGGATAAGGACAAGTTTCCTTCAAAGGATTCAATACCGCAAAAGCTTCAGGTATTTTATCTCCTGGTTCATGATGATCACAAATTATAACATCAATGCCAAGTTCACGAGCCATTTTCACTTCATTTATTGCAGTTATTCCACAATCAACAGCTATCATCACATTTACACCCTTCTGGTGTGCTTTTTCAATACCAATTTTTGAAATTCCATAACCCTCTTTAAATCTATCTGGAATATAAACTTCAACATTTGCTCCGAGTTCTCTTAAAAAAAGATAAAGCATTGAAGCCCCGGTTGTTCCATCAACATCATAATCACCATAAATTAAAAGTTTTTCCTTATTCAGAATAGCTCTGGTAATTCTATCAACTGCTTTTTCCATATCTTCCATTAAAAATGGATCGTGAAGGTCCTCCAATCTCGGATTGAAAAAACTGTTTACTTTCTCAACTGAATCAATACCTCTTGAGACAAGAATTTTTGCGATTGGTTTTGGAATTCCAGCATCTCTTGAAAGATTATCAACAAGTTCAGAGTTTTTTACCTGAATTATTTTCCATTTGTTTTTCAATTTTTCCAGCCGTTTTTTAGGTTTAAAGATTTAAAAGCTGGTGCGGGTTTGTAAGCCAAATTCTGTCTGTCCCACTTTAAAGTGGGAGAGGCAGTTATTTCTCTTTGCGACCCACCCGAGAGTCCTTCGTCCCAACATAATTTGGGACGAAGCCGAAGCGGGCAACTTCGGCTCCGTTCATTTCTGAACAGAGGTCCTCTCCTATTTGGTCTTGCTTCATAAGGGGTTTACCCTGCTCCCGATATCGCTATCGGGACGGTGGGCTCTTACCCCACCTTTTCACCCTTACCCCAACCAAATGTTGGGGCGGTATGTTTTCTGTGGCACTTTCCATTTCCAGCGGATGTCGCCACTGGAATTTCCGATTGCTCGGAACTTAACGCCCTAAGAAGTTTGGACTTTCCTCCCTCCTGTCATAACAACAGGAGAGCAACTGCCCAACCCGCACCAGCTATTTCACGCTTTCCATCGCTTCATTATAAACCTCATCAGAAATTAAAATCCTTCCACAAGACTCACAAGTGTAAATCCTGTTATTTTGCCATATCTCAACAACTCTTTGAGCAGGTACCCTCGCTCCGCAACCACCACAGCTTCCATTATTAACTGGAACAACGACAAGTGTTCCTAATGAATCTCGCACTCTCTGATATCTTTTCAAAAGTACTTTATCTACATCTTCTTCGAATCTCGCTCGAATCTTTTGAAGTCTTTTCTCTTCGTCCTTGATCTCGGAATCAATTTCTTCAAGTTCCTTTTGCTTCTGCTCAAGTTCTTCCTGCAATCTCTCTAGCTCCTTCTCGTAATCTTTTATCTCCTCCTCAAGCTCACCTTGTTGCTTAATAAGCTGCGATCGCCTTTCCGTAAGCTCGTCAATTTTCTCGTTCGCTTCGCTCATTTGCTTCTGAAGCGTATCATATTCACGATTCGATTTCACCTGTGTTAATTGTTTTTTCCATTTTTTTATATTTTCCTTTAACATGCTCATATCGGAATCAACACTATCAATTGCCTCAATTACATTTTTCAAAGAATCCTTTGAACGCCGCAGTTCCTCTTCAATTCTTTTAATTTCTTCACTCAATGAAGCAATCTCCGTCGGCAGATCACCACGCTTTCCTTTGATTTCATCAAGCTTTGAATCAATTATTTGCAATTTGTAAAGCGCGACGAGTTTTTTCTTCAATTCCACAGCCTCTTATATTAATTTTTGTTTATTAATAAAAAAGTGCACCCTTGCGAGTGCACTTTCATAAAATTGACACATCCACCTATCAAAGCTCTTAATTTTAAGCTCTTTATTTTCCGCTTCAACCTCCAAATTGAAACTTCGCAAGAATTATTTTTCGTTTCTCTCAGCTTGTGTTTTAAAATATAACAATTAGAGACGAAAAAAACAAATACCCGATCTTAAAATAAAAAACCCTCCCCAAGTTCAAGGGAGGGCAATTTTAAATTTAGGTCGTTGAAAATTCTTTCAATAAATGTTCCAGCCTAACATTTGTCTTCCCATCTTTTAGCGAAATTTTCTGCATCGCTGGTGGATTAGAAAAGTAATCCGAAATAACATCGCTTATCCTTTCTTCATAACTTGATATATGCTCATTGACATAGAATATACCTACGGGAATTCTATCGCCCCATTCAAGTGATTTTTCAACGACTTGAATCCATTTGAGATTTAACTCATTTGGATCGTCAGGATTGTGAACATAAGGATCATACCCTGTCTCCTCGAGCTTGTAAATTCTCGAGATCGGCTTTCCTGTTACAGGATCAACTCTATCTTTCCCTAAATACCAATCTTTCGTGTTTATATCGTTATATGTTGGACATGGTTGCAAAACATCAATAAAAGCGAGTCCCTTGTGAAGAACGGCTTTTTTGATTATTTCTTTTAGATGCTTGACATCGTAAGAATAACCCCTAGCTATGAAAGTATAGCCGGAAACGAGAGCTAAGGCAATTGGATTTATAGAATCATTTATGTTCGGTTTAGGCAATGACTTCGTTTTAACTCCAAGTTTCAAAGTTGGCGAGGCTTGCCCTTTTGTTAGACCATAAACAGCATTGTTATAAACAATATATGTCAAGTTCACATTTCTTCTACCTGAACTTACAAAATGTCCGACACCTATACCGAGACCGTCACCATCTCCACCAACAACTATGACATTTAGATCAGGATTAGCAAGCTTTGCACCAATTGCAAACGGCAAGGCCCTACCGTGCAAAGTGTGAATGCCATAAACATTTATGTAATGTGGCGTTTTACCAGAACAACCTATACCAGAGAAAACAACCGCCTTATGCCTTGGAATTCCAAGCTCAAATAGCGCTACCTGCACTGACTGAAGGATCCCAAAATCACCACAACCCGGACACCAATCGTTGTGGACATCGGTTTTATATTCATCAAGTGTTAACCTTTTGACTTCATCTATTTTAATCGCCATTGTTCAATACCTGTATTTTGTTTGCTTTGTTTTCAAAGATTAATTTTAAAGCTAAATAAACTTCGCTTAATGACATTGGACGCCCATTGTATTTCAAAATATAATAATCAAAATCCCTCAAAATTTCCCGTCTTACTATTGACCCAAACTGCGCCATTTTGTTATGTTCAATATCAATTAAAACTTTTGCTTGACCAATAAGATCTTTAACCCTGTCTTTGGGGAAAGGATGAAGCAACTTAACTTGAACGAATTTAAATCTATACCCCTCTTTTTCAAGAATATCCATCGCATCAAGTATAGCACCTTTCGTCGAACCCCAACTCAACACAGCATATTCAGCATGAGCATCACCGTAAAGAGTCGCCTTATCTTCATCGCTAATCTCAACAAGTGCGAGCTCTAACTTTTTCATTCTTTTGTCCACCATCATCGTTCTAAGTTCGTGATCTTCAGTTATATGTCCGAGCTCATCATGTTCATCCCCTGTATTCCAGAAAACTGTATTTTCAGTCCCGAGTTTTGCTCGTGGAGATATACCTGTTTCGGTAAATTTAAATCTTTTGTAAATACCATCAGAAAATGCTTCAATAAGTTCACCTCTATCTATTTTCACCTTTGTCAGGTCAAATTTTTTAACAGTTGCAATTGAATTAGCCATCGCTTTATCAATTAGATGAATAACCGGTGTTTGATACCTCTCTGCAAAGTTAAAAACTTTCACAGCATCATAAAATATCTCTTCAATATCACCAGATGCATAAACAATTCTTGGGAATTCGCCATGTCCTGCATAAATTGAAAAAAGCAAATCTTCCTGGCTGTGCCTTGTTGGCAATCCAGTTGAAGGTCCACCTCTTTGATAAAGTGTAACAACAACAGGGACCTCATTCATTCCAGCCCATCCCAACCCTTCAGCCATAAGTGAAAATCCAGGTCCAGATGTTGCAGTTGAAGATCTAACCCCAGCAAGCCCAGCTCCGATCGCCATCGTTATAGCTGCAATTTCATCTTCCGTTTGGACAACAACAATTGAACCTTTCTCAACCTCGCCGTTGTCCCCAGCAATTTCAAATACAGCATTATCTTCGAGATAAACGCTTTCATCAGAAGCCGGAGTTATAGGATAATATGATTGAAATCTACATCCACCTGCAATTTTACCAAGCGCTGATGCTTGATAACCCTGAATTATTATCATTTCAACTTCGTTTCTCCGAACTGGTTCAAGCTTATACTTTGTTCTTTCAAAATTTTCAAGAACATACTCATAAACATATTTTGCGCTTTCAACATTTAAATCCGCAACTTTTTTCTTCGCCCTAAAAACATATCGTATTGCTTTCTCAACAAGTGAAAAGTCATATTGAAGAAGTGCAAAGGAAGCGGATACAGCCATCACATTTATCATAACATCCATTCTTGCGATTTGAGGGTTGTTAAGCCTCTCAGCAAGACCCTCAAGCAATTTAACATATGGAATTCCATAAGTAAGAATTCCATTCCTTGAAGCATATTCAATAACATCACGAACACTGTAACCAACACCATTTGTAGCAAGAAATGATTTTATTCTTTTACTCGCTGGCTTATCAATCGTCGGAATTTTATCAACTGTTATGGATTCTTGATTGATATCGTAAATTATCACGCCACCAGGAACAACTTTATGAATGTGCCTGAACAAAGTTTCAGGATCAAAAGTGACAAGAAAATCTATCTCATCAAGATGAGACCTTACTAATTCCGAACTAACCCTCACAACATAATTACTATGCTCACCCTTGATGTTTGAATGATATTCTCTTTTCCCAAACACATAAAGTCCGCCATACGCACATGCCCTTGAGAAAATATTTGCCCCCGAGTCAACTCCACTCCCTTGGGGTCCTCCGACAAGCCAAGATAATTGATTTATCTTCATTTTTTATTTTTCTCCAAATTAATTTTAGATTTAGACAAAGTCAAAAAATATAACAAGCAAATCTATCTTCAAGTTTCGCTTAAGAAAACTCAAACTTAACCTGTCGTATTTCTAATTTTAACCCTGTCTTTAAAAGGTTCTTCTCTATCTGAAAAATCAGGACGGTAAAAATCTGGGGATTCTTCAAAATCTTGAATCCAGCCGTTTATAAAACCAAACTTATCCAAAAGATCAAGCACAGCAACATATTCGCTAAACATTATCCTCCGCGAAAGCAACGGATATTTGAATGCCTTGTTTGTTGGATAATACTGAGACATAACACTTAATGTTACATCCGTTCCCAATTCCTCAGCAATCCATTTTAATGAATCCTCGCTTCCTGAAATCTCATTTGGCAAAATTAAATGTCTGATTATCAAACCACGCTTCAAAATCCCATCTTCAACGATCAATTCGCTCCCAACCTGACGCCACATCTCTTTTATTGCCATCCTTGAGAATTTAACATAATTCGGTATCTTTGAATACTTCCACGCCATTTCATCGTTACTGTACTTTATATCCGGTAGGTAAATATCAATTATTCCATCAAGCAATTTCAAAACTTCAACTGAATCATATGCATTTGTATTATAAACAAGTGGTATCCTTAACCCGTTTTCAACGGCAATGTAAAGCGCCTTTACAATTTGCGGGACAAAATGCGTTGGGGAGACAAGCCCAATGTTGTGACATCCCTTGTCTTGAAGCTCAAGCATTATCTCTGCAAGTCGTTCAAATGTTACCTCGTTTTTTATCTCAACCTTCCAGTTTTGACTTATTTGATAATTTTGACAATAAACACATCTTAAGTTACAATTCCCGAAAAATATATTTCCAACACCGTTAACTCCAACAAGGATTGGTTCTTCACCAAAATGTGGAACATAAGCAGAAACAATCGGCTTATATCCCGAATAGCATCTCGCTATTTCGTTTTTCAATCTATTCACACCACATTGATGTGGACATATACTGCACTTTTCAAGCATTGATTCAAGAATTTCCACTCTTCTTTTTAACTCCCCAGACTCATAAAGCTTAACATATGAAGGTACGAACATGCTCTTTTCCTTCACCACTTTGTTTTGTAATTATGATCTCGCTAATCTCTTTGCGTTATTTATAGGTAGAAGCTCGCTCATATTTTCAAGTATAAAATTGATCTCATCCCTAATTTCAAAATAATACATCAGTTCCGTTTCCCTGTCTCTTAATTCCTCTTCTTTTTGAATTCTTTTATCGCTTCCCTCTTCTCTGTAAGATTGTTCTATCATCTCATTAAAAAATTGCTTTTTCCCCGTTTTCAAAACATCCACCTGTATTTCTGTCCATTGAATAACATCAGAGATCAAATCATATATTTCGTATATATCGGATGCAGTTGGATTTCCTTTCAAAATTTTCAATAGAAATTCAAATTTTTCAATTGTCATATTCCCATGCCCGGCGATGTATCCAAGATATACTTTCAAAAACTCCTCACGCCACTCTTCTTTCCAGAACTTATCGCGCAAGATCGCTTTGACATTGTCACTTTCACCTTTGAAAACAGCCTCTATTGCTTTTGAAAGTTGAATGGAAGGCTTACAATCGAGGTTTAACAATTTAACATATCTTTTCAAATTCACTTTATTCAATGGAATTGAAAAGCTTTTCTCGAAAGTTTCATCTCCTTTTCTAATGACAATATAAAACCGAGCGGTTAAGTTTTTCTCTTCAAGTTCCCTTATTATCTCTTCAACATCTCTTTCAGTTAATTCAATTTCATCGAGAATTTTAGAAAACAACGCTTTATCTTGCATCTTCGGCGTAAAGATCGGCGAGAAAAGTATGTCTATCTCATAATCCTCAAGGTTTGGAATTTCCTCATTGAAGAATTTATCAATCTGGTCAAGGGTATATGAATAATGCGATAAAATATGGTTCAATACTTGTTCTGTTATTTGCCTTGGCTTCGTAAGTTCAATTTGTATTGCTTCAATTAATTTTTGCTTCATTATTTTATTCCGAAGTTAGTTTTAAATTGTTAAGTTCATAAATCACACTTAAAATTTCATTTTTTATCCTCTCCTTCACTTCCTCGTTGGTTATTTTTTTGCCGTTAAAATCAAGGACATAAAACGAGTCAACGATCCCATCGGTTCGCGTCGCTATCTTGGCGAAGTAGATGTTAAGTCCAAGCTCTGACATCTTTCTTGAAACCTTATACAAAAATCCAAGCGAATCAGGAGCGAAAACATCAATTATAGTATAATCTCTTGAATCCTCAAATTCAACGGCGATCTTTACATCTTTTCTCACTTTTTCAATTTTTCTCTTCCATCTTCTTCTATGTCTTTCAAAAAGTTCATCAAGATCAATAAGCCCATTGAAAACATCTTCCATGTCCTGTTTTATTTTTTCGCACTGTTTCATGGTGAGTTCCTCGCCAGAGATATAATCAAAAACTTTAAACTTGTCAATCACAATTCCATCTTTTCTTGTGAAAATTTTTGCGTCAAATATATTTGCGTCATTTGCAGACAAAACACCACATATCTTCGCTAAAACGAATGGGGCGTCCTTCGTTATGACAGTTATCTCAGTATATCCATCTTTGTTAGAAAATATCAAAGCAACCTTCTGATCTTCAGATTTATCAATCGCTTTTATATGTTCAGCAATTTCAATGTCAGTGAAAACATCAAGGTATGAATCATTCTCTATTAAGTTTTCAAAGTGATTTTCAATCATCTCACGCCCTAATTTCTCCGATAAAGATGATATCACTGCTTTAATTCTTTGATTTGCTCTTTCCTCAAACAACAAGTAAACCTCATCGAGCGTTAATCTATTTTCAATAATTGGTTTGGAGAGAAGATAAAGTTCATCAAGCAGTTGAGCTTTCCAACTTGTCCATACATCTGGATTAACAGCTGAAAGATCCGCATAGGTCAAAATATATAGCATATCAATTTGCTCAACCGTTTCAAAATTCGTCGCAAATGAATATAGCGTTTCCGGTTCATAAAAGTTTCGGCGGAACGCGGTCTGCTCCATCAAAAGGTGATTCTTAACAAGGAAACAAACATCATCAACTGCATCAAAGTTTATTTTAGTTAAAAAATCTCTTGCAATTTCAGCTCCAATTTCAGCATGACCCTCAATTTTGATGGCTTTCCCAGCGTCATGAAACAAGATCGCAAGATAAAGAACATCCTTCCTCTTAATGTTATTAAAAATTTTTCCAAGATTTGAATCATCAGCGCAGAGATTCTCAGCTATTTGAATTGCCTTCAAGGTGTGTTCATCAACAGTGAAATAGTGATAACGATTATGCTGATAAAGTCCAGTTAATTCATGAAATGCTGGAATATATTTCCCAAGCACCCCAAGTTCATGCATCAACTCCAGCGTTGACGCAACATTTGAACTTGAATTTAAAATTTGGATAAAAATCTCATTTATCTGATTTTTTCCTGAAAAATCAATCTTGTCAAGGCTATTTATGATCGCTTGTTTCATACTTTCATCAAAATCTGCACCAGTTTTGCATCTATGCAAAAATGCAGTAAGAATTTCCTCCGCGTTAAGAGATTCTTTATATGTGTTAAGAATTATCTTTCCATTGTAAAGAGAAAATTTTTGATCCAAACTTTCAATTTCCCCGACCGATTCAACAATTAGAGACTTTTCAAATCTCGTCGTGAAAATTTTATTCAACATTAAAATTTCCCTCGCTTTCAAATAGTAATCACGCATAAAGATCTCAACAGCGCTTCTATCGCCACTGTCAGAGTAACCAAGTTCAGTTGCCACTTTTTCCTTGAGATTAAAATCAAGCACATCTGTAAATCCATCTGTTACAAGATGAAGTTTTATCCTCGTCCAAAGCAGAAATTCAAAGGCATCAATAACGGCGTGAAATTTTTCTTCTGAAATTAAACCCTTTTCAAACATAACCTCAAGCATCCACTTGCACATTGATTGACCTTCTGGCAAATTCCAAAAATCAGGATCGCTGGATTTAAGGATCCATAATAATGTGTGTAGATCCCTCAACCCACCCGCGCTCTTTTTGACATTTGGTTCAAGAAGTTTTATTGTATTACCATATTTTTGATGTCTAAACCTATTTCCCTCAATTATTGCATTGATGAATTTAAACGAATTTTCAACAAGCGATTTACTTTTTATCTTCTGAACAAAATGTTCATACAGATCTTTATTTCCAAAAACAAACCTTGCCTCAAGGAACGATGCCCACGATTCAAAATCAACCTCAAAAAGTTGAACACATTCATCAATTGTCCTGAAACTATGCCCTATGTTAAATTTTAAATTCCATAAATTTTGGAAAAAATCTATCGCAACTTTTTCTAATTCATTATCTTTTGATTCAACGAGGAACATTATATCAACATCTGATTTTGGGCAAAGCTCTATGCGACCATATCCCCCAGTTGCAACGATCGCGTAAGATTTATCTATATTTAAGTTATCGCAAAACGAAATTATAAACTTATCAAGCGATTGAGTCAATAGCTTTGTAACTTCAAAAGCACTTACTTCTTTTGGACGAAGGTTTTTAATTTTTTCAAAATCTATTCCAATTTCGGCTTTGACTTGCATGATTTTTGCCTTTTGGTTTGAATAAAGTTAATTAATTTTTTTCAATTTTCAGAGTTTAAATTTAAATTTGCATAAAAAACAGCACTGTTGCGATGCCGAAAGAGGTAAAAATTTGCAAAACTTCTGATATTCGTCCCGGAAAAGCAAAATCGTTTCAAATAGATAATGTCGAAATTGCGATTATAAATCTGAATTCAAAATTTTTCGCTCTTTCAAACATTTGTCCTCATCAACATACGAAAATTGTCAACAGCACTGATGCAATAATTGAGGGTGAAAACATCATCTGTCCAATGCATGGTTGGACATTTGAAATAAAAAGTGGGAAACCAGTTTATGGCTCTGGGAAATTGAAAACTTTTGAAATTGTTTTAAAAAATGACGAGATATGGATAAAAATTGAAGATGAACACACTTGAGTTAACACAAAAAATAAAGCAAAAGGCACTTGAAATTGGCTTTTCTAAAGTTGGAATAGCAAATGTTGAAAAACTTGAACATGAAGGAGTAAACCTATTAAATTGGTTATCCAGAGGTTATCACGCTGATATGAAATGGATAGAGAAAACCTTTGATAAAAGAATAGATCCACGAATCATCTTGCCAGATGCGAAATCAATAATTGTGGTTGCATTAAATTATTTTCAAAAAATTCCACAAGCCACACCTGAACAAGGCAAAATTTCAATTTATGCACTTGGTCAGGACTACCACATTGTTTTAAAATCAAAATTAGAAAAATTACTTGAGCACATTCGCGAAATCGTTCCGGATGTGAAAGCCAAAATTTATGTTGACTCTGGCGCAGTGATGGAAAAAGTTTGGGCTGTAAGAGCCGGTCTTGGATGGATCGGAAAACATACAAATTTGATAACAAAAGATTTTGGTTCATGGGTTTTCATTGGGGAAATCATTTGCGATCTTGAACTTACACCAGATGAACCGATAGCAGATCATTGTGGTAAATGCACAAGATGTATAGACATGTGCCCAACGAACGCAATAGTTGAACCATATGTTTTGGACTCAAACAAATGTATATCATATTGGACAATTGAATATAGAGGCGAATACTTTCCAGAAGATATTTCAAAAAATTTTGCTAATTTAATTTTTGGTTGCGATATTTGCCAAGATGTTTGCCCATGGAATATAAAATTTCAAAAAGAAACGAATGTCGCAGAGTTTAAACCGTTTGATTATAATATAAATCCGGATTTGTTCGAGCTTTCAAAATTAACGGAAGTCGAGTTTAGATCTCGTTACAAGTTAAGTCCAATAAAAAGAGCAAAGTTTTCAGGTTTTATGCGAAATGTTAAAAATGCTATTAAAAATTTGGTGTGGCAAAAGATTCTAAATTTTGATTACAAATGTGCCATATTTGACCTTGATGGCGTGGTGGCGGATACTTTTAAACTTCACAAACAATCCTGGGGACGAATATGCGAAATGTTCGGACATAAATTAAGTGATGAGGAATTCAGAAAAATTATCTTTGGAAGAAGGGGCGAGGAAAGCGCAAAAATTTTATTTAACGGCAAGATAACCGAAGAAGAAGCTAAAAAAATTGGGATTGAGGTTGATAAAATTTTCAGAGAAATAGCTAACGGACAAATAAAACCTGTAGATGGGGTGATTGAATTTATATGGATTTTAAAGAGAAAAGGTATAAAAATTGGACTTGCAACATCTGCTCCAGTTGAAAATGTTGAGTTGATATTTAACGAATTGAACTTACATGGGCTTTTTGATATAATTGTAACATCAAAAGATGTAAGTCATGGTAAACCTGCACCTGATATTTTCATTTTATCTGCCGAAAAACTTGGTTGCAGAGCTCGGGAATGCATTGTCTTTGAGGATTCAATTGCGGGACTAATAGCAGCTAAAAGCGCAAATATGTTTGCTATCGGTGTTGAAACTACACTTAATAAAAACGAGTTAATAAACTACGCAGATATTTCAATAAAAAACTTTTTAGAGATTTTGAAAAATTTAAAAACAAATGAAGAAGTTAGAGATGCAACCAATTGAACACAGAAAACTTATAATAATAGGGTCAGGACCTGCTGGTTTAACAGCAGCGATATATGCTGCACGTGCTGATTTACAACCGCTTGTTTTTGAGGGCTCTCAACCTGGGGGACAATTAATGTTAACAACCGAAGTAGAAAATTTCCCAGGCTTTCCGAAAGGGATACAAGGACCAGAGTTGATGCAGCTTATGAGAGAGCAAGCAGAAAGGTTCGGAGCGAAACTTGAAATGCTTGATGTTACGAAAGTTGATTTTTCAACCAGACCTTTTAAAATCTGGGCTGATGAAGATTTGTATACAGCCGATGCAGTTATAATTGCAACTGGGGCTTCAGCAAAGTGGTTGGGACTTGAGTCAGAGCAGAAGCTTCGCGGATACGGCGTTTCAGCGTGCGCAACTTGTGATGGTTTCTTCTTTAAAGACAAGGAAGTCGTCGTGGTTGGAGGTGGCGATACTGCTATGGAAGAAGCTTTATTCTTGACAAGGTACGCAAGCAAAGTGACAGTAGTTCACAGAAGAGATAAACTAAGAGCATCAAAAATAATGCAAGATAGAGCCTTAAAAAATCCTAAAATAACTTTTATTTGGAACTCCGTCGTTGAAGAAGTATATGATGTGAATCAAAAAAAGGTAACGGGCGTTAGATTGAGAAATGTTTTAACCGGCGAAACAACCGATTATAGATGCGATGGGCTATTTGTAGCAATTGGACATCAACCGAATACCGAGATTTTCAAAGGTCAAATTGAAATGGATGAGGTTGGATACATAATTACAAAACCAGGCTCAACTGCTACAAATGTTCCCGGTGTATTTGCAGCTGGCGATGTTGCAGACAAGGTATACCGACAGGCGGTAACGGCCGCTGGAACTGGATGCATGGCTGCACTTGATGCGGCAAGATATCTTGAATCTCTACATGATTAACTTTTCTTCACCTTGAACCCTCAGAAGGCGGGCTTTTAAGCCCGCCTTTTTGTTTTTCTTGCTTGATTTAAAATTTTTATTTATTTTGACCTTGAAAAGTCAAATAAAAACCCACAAAAATATGGATTATCACGATTTCGAAGACCGTGAAAACTTTGAGGAATTTCCAGAAAGAGAAAAAATACAGGACAAGATAAAACAATACGAGGAGATCCTGAAGAACTATGAAGGTGCCTATATAAATACTGAAATTGTGGAGGAATTAATTGACCTTTATATGCTCTCTGGACAGTTTGAAAAAGCGCTCCCTCATGTACAAAAACTTATAGAACTTTTTCCCTATTCATCAGATCATTGGGTAAGAAAAGGTATCATATTAAACAACATGTCTGAATTTGAAAAAGCCCTTTTATCGTTTCACAAAGCATTGATGCTTAATCCCAACGAAGCAGATGCCTGGGCAAATATGGCTATAACATTCGAAAATATGGATAAATCCGAGGAAGCACTTGAATGTATTGAAAGAGCAATTGAAATTCAACCTTCAAACCCTGAGTTTCTGCGCATTAAAGCCGACCTACTCGAAAAAAGCGAAAGATATTCGCAAGCAATTGATGTTTTAAAACAGTTAGCAAATCAAAAGCCAAATGATAAGGAGATTTTATTGAAATTAGCAAACTGCTATGAAAAAATCGGCGATTTTGAAAACCTAAGCAATGTAGTTGACAAATGTCTTGAAATAGATCCATATGAATATGAACTTTGGTATAAAAAAGGAATTGCTCTTGCGAAAGCAAACCAACTTATAAAAGCGATTGAAAGTCTTGATATGGCTCTTGTTATAAAAGAGGATTTCACACCAGCACTTGAATTAAAAGCGGAACTCCTTTTCAAAATTGGAAGATATCTTGACTCATTGGAAGCCTTTAAACAACTTTTAAAATACAAACCAAATTCCGAAGTAGCTCTCTTTTATATCGGCAATATAAACATAAAACTTGGGCAATACAGAGAAGCGATAAAATACCTCAATCAGGTTATAAAGTTAAATCCTCGCAATTATGTTGCTTACTATATTCGTGGGAATTGTTACGAAGCACTTGGTAGTTATAAAAAAGCGCTCGCTGATTACACTATCGCAGCAAATCAAAATCCAAAGATACCTGAACTTTGGGAAGCAAAGGCAGAATTAGAATATGAAACGGGGAAATTCAGTGAGGCTTTATCAAGTTATATGATGGCAATAAAACTTGACCAGAAAAAACCAGAGCTATGGGTTGGAGCTGGAATGGTTTATGAACAACTCGGTAGATATCAAGAAGCAGCACAAGCATATTACAATGCGATAAAAATTAATCCTGAATATGCCGATCCTTATTATCAGATCGGAAGGCTCTTTCTTTTAGCAAATATGATTGATGAAGCAGGTCAATATTTTTCAAAAGCTTTTGAACTTGACAGCTCAAAAATTGAAGAATTTGAAGACGAATTTCCAAGATACAAGCGATATCTAAAAAAGTGGCTCAAAAAATAAACGATGCCAATAACTGCGAAGGGCTTTAAAATAACTTTTGAATTAAAATGTGAGATGGGAAAATTGATAGATGAAAGAACAACTTTGATCCAAATAAGAGCCACTGCTTCAAACGAATTAAAACAAGTTGTCAAATTGCTCACCGAGATCCAACTAAAAACCCAAGCAAAGTGTTGATGTTGAAAAATACACACCATCAAATGGTATTACATTTTGTTTCACGACACTTTAATTGATTTCAATTAAAATATAACGGGGTTATGAAAATAGATTCAGATACAAAACTTGTCGGTTTAATAGGACACCCTGTTTTGCACTCATTTTCTCCCTTAATTCACAATGCTGCATTTGAAATACTTGAATTGAACTACAAATATGTCACTTTTGATGTTTTACCCGAAAATTTAAAGGATGCTTTAAAAGGAATAGTCGCTCTTGGAATAAAGGGAGTCAATGTCACGATACCACACAAGGAAACAGTAATTGAAAATCTTGACAATGTATCACCGGAAGCAAGAATCGTTGGGGCTGTGAACACAATAGTTAATGAAAACGGTGTACTTAGTGGTTATAATACGGATGTTTACGGCTTCACTGAATCATTGAAAAAATACAAGGATATGATTACGAATACCCCTGTTTTCATATTTGGTGCTGGAGGTTCAGCAAGAGCTGTGATTTACTCGCTTATAACTAATTTTCAACCAGAAAGAATTGTCATAGCAAATAGAAATATTTCAAGAGCCGAAAAAGTTGCGAGATATTTTTCACAGGTTCTCGGATATAAAGATTTTGAAGTAAAGGAATTTTTCTTTCCGGAAATAGCAGGTGATATAAAATCAGCGCGACTTGTGATTAATACAACACCGATTGGGATGTATCCAGAGGTTAATGATTTACCTGTTCAAAGCGATGAGATTTTTCATGAAGGACAAATAGTTTATGACTTAATTTATAATCCATCAATGACAAAATTTTTAAAAGTCGCCCAAAATAAGGGCGCGAAAGTTATAAGCGGAACTGAAATGTTGATCTTACAGGCAAGCAAATCATTTGAACTATGGACAGGCAAAGAAATGCCAATTTCAAAAATTAAAAAACTTTTGCTTCCAAAATTAAAATCAAGAAAAAGGAAAAATGAGCCTTGAAAATAAATACCAAAAACTTCGCACAATTCTAAAAAATATGGGTTCTGTTGTGATAGGTTTTTCAGGCGGGGTTGATAGCACCCTGCTTGCCAAAGTTGCTTACGATGTCTTAAAAGATAAAGCAATTGCAGTCATCGGCAAATCAGATACATATCCCGAAGATGAATTAAACGAGGCAGTAAAACTTGCAGAAATGATCGGAATAAGATATAAAATCGTAAATACAGAAGAAACCGACAACATAAAATTCAAAGAAAATCCACCAGATAGATGCTATTACTGCAAAACTGAACTTTTTTCAAGATTAAAACAAATAGCAATTGAAGAGGGCATTAAATGGCTTGCTGATGGGACAAATGTTGACGACCTCGGCGATTTTAGACCAGGACTCAAAGCTGTAGAGGAAAATAATGTTCGCTCACCACTTCTTGAAGCTGGATTAACAAAGAAAGAAATAAGAGAGCTATCTAAAATTCTTGGGCTTCCAACTTGGGATAAACCTTCATTCGCTTGTCTTTCTTCTAGATTTCCATATGGATTACCGATTGATAGAGAAAAACTGAAAAAAATTGATAAAGCTGAATCTTTTCTTCGCACAAATGGTTTGAAAATTGTCCGCGTAAGATATGTTGATGAAAACACCGTTAGAATTGAAACTAATAATGAAGGATTTAAAAAACTTCTTGAAGACCAATTTAGACAAAAAGTTGTGCGCGAATTGAAAAATCTCGGATTTATTTACATCACGCTTGACCTTGAGGGATACAGAACTGGCAGTATGAACGAAGTTTTAAAAACCCAAAGCATTCAGATAGCAAAATAAAGACGGCGTAAATAATACTTCAAAAGCTCATCAACCTATTAGCTCACGAGCCAGAGACGATTTAAACGAGGCGAGTAATCTTGATATAACCACCGTCTTGAATGTTGTAAAATTAATTTGAACACTGGGGAAATTATTGGATAAAGAAAAGTATTGAACGAACTTGATCTTGAAGAATTCCCTTCATCTATCGCTCTTGCCCCAAAAGATGATCTTGTGAATAAAAGAGAGTTAGTTGAATCTGAAACCTTTTGCTTCTGAGGAAAGACTTAGGAAGCGCAACAATTAATCTTTACTTTTCACTTGAACACATCGTCAAAGCATTTCTTGCCAGCATTGGCATTGAACCAAAATCTCATGAGGTAACAAAAATATTTTTCATTTTACATTCCATTAAACCGCGGATCGTTCCTCTCAAAGTTGCTCATTATTTAGGCAACTTCTATGAAAAAAGTCACTGCGAATACAACATATCAAGAAGAAATGGCTTCACAAAAAACGAAGTAAGCACTTATCTCGCTTGGTTTTTAAAGTGGCTTCGCTACGGAAAAAATCAAAAACTTAATTAGCAAAGTCAAAGTTTAATCAAATCTTTGCAAGTTCTGATTTCAGATATTCAATCGGTCTTACGGGAGTTGGATCAACTTTATTTAAAATAGCGAGATAGAAACTAACCCAATCACCGAGATAGATTTGTGAAAACAGTCTTGCAAGTGGCGATTTACCTTCGGAATAGATGTTCAAAACCTCACCAGCATAAGGTCTTATTAAATCGTCTGTTATCTCAATTCTGTATTTTATTCTCTCATATTCGTTATCATCTCTCAAAATCACAACGCTGATTTTATTTCGCAATTCCCTTACACTACCTTCAATTTCCCCAGACCATCCGACAATTTCATTATGATTTAACTCAGGGAAGATATTAAAATGAGCCAACATTTTTGAATTTTCTTCAATCTGACAGACCCATCTCATCGCAACGGCATCAAATTTTCCAGATGAGTAAATAAATGGTATTGAACCAGCTAAGCGAATTGCTATTTTATATGCGAGATTTTCTTCATGTTCTGGATTTGAATAAACTTTTGATTTTTCCTCAATCAATTCTATCGTCTCTCTGATTTCTCTTTTCTTGCTCTTGACGAAGCCGAGATTTGAAAGGATAACAAGGATAGGAAAGAACGAATAACCAAGAGCAGTTCTTGGTGGATATCCAGATGGGATTTTAACTATAGGATGTTTCTTCTTCAAAGCGATTTTTTCTATTTCTCCGTTTGATGTAATACAAATTATTTTTGCTTTTTTCTTTATTCCATCATTATATGCCGAGATCGTCTCCTCAGTGTTGCCAGAATAACTTGAAACAATAAGCAGAGTATTTTCATCAACGAATTTCGGAAGAAAATAATCACGGTTGACAATTATCGGAACCTTGATTTCATCAGAAAGATAGGAACGAAGCAAATCGCCAGCGATTGCAGAACCGCCGAGCCCTGTAAGAAGTATTTTATTTATTTTTTTAACGGGGAATTTGATCTTTGCACTTTCACCTATCTTAACTGCTTCTTTAATCTGCTGGGCGAAATTGAGAATTTTTGAAAACATATCGGATTTGTCATAATTCCTTATGTCGTTTAAAGTTAACATATAACCTCCTTTTATTTTAAAATTCAAATTCTGGAATTATTCCTTTTAACTCTTTTGCAAGAAAGTTTTTAACTTCTTCCTGCGTTTTGAAAATCAAGGCTCGTTTACTTATTCGTCTTGCGTCCTTATATTTTATCGCTCTTATAACTTGCTTTATTCTTGGGATTGAATCCGGAACGACGCTTAATTCATCAAGTCCAAATCCAATGAGCAAAATCGTTGCGTGCGGATCCCCTGCCATTTCTCCGCACATCGCAACTGGTATTCTTGCTCTGTGAGCTGATTCAATTACAAATTGAATTAATCTTAAAACAGCCGGATGAAATTCTTGATAAATTTTTGCCACTGTCTCATTTCCACGATCAACAGCGAGAGTATATTGAATTAAATCATTTGTTCCGATGCTGAAGAAATCAACTTCCTTAGCAAGTTCCTTCGCCATCAAAGCAGCAGATGGAATTTCGATCATCACCCCAAGTTTTATACGCTCGTCAAATTTTATATTTTTTTCACGAAGCTGTGATTTTGCAACTTCAACCATTTTCTTGATCTGTCTAACCTCTTCAACACTTGCGACCATTGGAAACATAATCATGACATTGCCTTTAACACTTGCCCTAAGAATCGCTCTTAATTGTGGGAGTAAAATATCTGGTTTATCAAGTCCAACTCTTATCCCACGCCACCCAAGAAACGGATTATCTTCTTTATGATAATCTCTGAAAATTTTATCTCCACCGATATCAAATGTTCTGATCACAACCTTATGCGGATAAATTTTCTCAGCTACTTTCATATACTCTTCAAACTGTTCATCCTCATCTGGTATAACTCCGTTGCTTATGGCATATTCTGTCCTGAACAATCCAACACCCTCAGCTCCTCTTTCAATTGCTTCCTCAACCTCATCGGGAAATTCTATATTCGCAAGTATTGTAAATCTTTTACCATCAATAGTTTCAGCTGGCAATGATTTAAAATGTTCAAGTTGCTTTTCCAACTCACTAATGCGTTTTGCCTTCTCTCGGTATTCGTCGATTAAATGTTGTTCTGGATTTATTATCAAAATTCCTTTATATCCATCCAAAATTACAGTGTCACCTGTTTTAATAAACCTTGTTGCCTCTTTCAATCCTACGACAGCTGGAATTCTAAGCGCACGTGCAAGTATCGCAGTGTGTGAAGTTATGCCCCCTAAATCAGTTGCATATCCAAGAACCTGATTCCGACTAAAAAGCAAAGTATCAGCTGGGGTTAAGTTCTCAGCAACAACTATTCTTGAAGTATCAAACCTTGATAGCCATTTTTCTTGTTGGATGTTTCTTATAACCCTATTTTTCAAATCTTCAAGATCACCAGCTCTTTCTTTCAAATATTCATCGCCGGATTCCTGCATAAACTTGATATATTTTTCAACCTCGTCATTTACTATAAATTCAGCATTAAATTTCTCCATCCGAATTCTTTCAATTATCTTGTCAATTATCATTTTATCATCAAGCATTAGAAGCTGTGCTTCAAAGATATCAGCTCCTTCGGAGCCGATTTTTTCAAGCGCGAGACTCAAAATTTTATGTAATTCGCTTTTAGATTTTTCAATTGCTTTCAAAAAACGCTCAATTTCTATATCAACCTCATTTTCTTTTATCTCTCTTTTTACAACTTTTGGTTTAAGCTTTTCGTATTTAAGTGCTATCCCGATGGCTATACCCGGAGATGCAGGTATGCCTTCAATTATTTTACTGGCCATCCTTGTTTTCGTCTTTCTTTAATTCTTCAATCTCTCCAAACCCAGTTTCAAAAAGTTCAACTATTGCTTTTGCAGCTTCTTCCTCGTCTTCACCAATGAATTTCAAGACTAATTTTGATCCTTGTTCAGCAGCAAGGGACATTACTCCAATTATGCTTTTCCCATTTATTTCAACTCCATTTTTCTCAATGAAAAAATCCGATTTAAATTTTGAGGCGAGCTTAACAAGCATAGCCGCGGGGCGAGTGTGAAGCCCTGTTCTATTTCTTATCTCAACTTCCTTTATCACCATTTAAATTTTTCTGTCACAGAGTTTATTTGCAAGCCAAATCAACATAGAGCGCGAATTAGTATCGGGAAGTGCTTCAAGAGCTTTAAGAGCGAGGTTCGTATAAAATTTTACCATCCTCTGCGTTTCGTCAATCACACCATAGCGTATGTAAATTTCTCTTACCTTGGCAACCATCGTTTCATCAATGTTTTCTTTTCTAAAAACTCTTTCTATTACTTCTCTTTCCTTTCCTTTTACTTTTTCCATAGCGGTTAAAAGAAGAAATGTTCTTTTCCCGTTGAATATATCACCACCTATGGATTTCCCAAATTCATCGGAATTAGCAGTTATATCAAGGAGATCATCCATAAGTTGGAATGCAAGCCCCAAATTAAATCCATAATTTTCAAGTGCCTTAACTTTATCATCCTCTACATTTGCGATTAAAGCCCCAATTTTAGCAGAGTTTTTTATTAAAGAAGCCGTCTTTTTACTTATCATATTTATATAATCATCTATGCCCACTTCAAATTTCATCTCAAGTTCAAGATCAAGCGCTTGACCTTCGCATACCTCAATTGCGGCTTGAGTAAAAGAGTTCAAAATTTCGCCCATTCTCGGGGATTTCGTATATGATAAGAACTTATAAGCAAGCGCAAACATAGCATCGCCACTTAAAATAGCTGTATTTATATCCCACTTCTTATGGATCGTTTGCAATCCTCTGCGCAGATCTGCGTTATCCATTATATCATCATGAACGAGCGTGAAGTTATGAAAAATCTCAACAGCAATCGCTGCATTTATTGCATCCTTATAATCTCCACCCGCAGATTCACACGAAAGAAGAAGAATTACAGGTCTAATTCTCTTTCCTCCGGCAAATAAAATATATTTTATCGGCTCATATAAGCTAATTGGTTCCTCGTTCGTCAGCGCCAACGCCAAATGTTCGTCTATAATTTTCCTGTAGCTATTGTAACTTTGTTCGTAGTCCACTTTGATTTTTTGATATTTTTATAACTCTTTCCCTTCCTAAAGGTAGCAATACATAGTGATTTTAATAAAAGATGTTAAAATAAGCAAGAAACCCAAGATCCTCTGATCAAAGCCACAAACATACGCCATCACAATTGAACATTAAACCAACTGTGGAGAATTTCTTGAATTTCCCGAGATAAAAGTTTAATTTTAGTAAAAACATGCTCCATTGAGACCACATGGAAAAGAAGAGATACATTTTGAAACGTGAAATTTTTGAAGAGCACAGCGTAAAACAGTCAAAGATAAGATACAAGGATGAGCTTAATCCAGCCCAATATGAAGCGGTAATGACGCTTGATGGTCCAGTGCTTGTAATTGCTGGAGCTGGAACAGGAAAGACCAGAACGATAACCTACCGAGTTGCACGACTTGTTGAAATCGGAGTGAATCCCGAATCGATCCTTCTTTTAACATTCACGCGAAAAGCAGCACAAGAAATGTTAAGCCGTGCTTCAATACTACTTGATGCAAGATGCGATAGAGTATCAGGTGGAACGTTTCATTCCTTCGCAAACCTAATTCTGCGAAAATACGCACATATTTTAAAATACGATAACTCCTTCACAATACTTGATCAAGGTGACGCAGAGGATGTGATAAATCTTTTAAGAACACAAGAAGGCTATGACAAGTCGAAAAAACGATTCCCGCGCAAGCAAACCCTTTACGAGATTTACAGCAAAAGTATAAACACTGAAACACCAATTGAAGATATAGTTCTGAATGAATTTCCCCATTATTATGAACAGATCGACGATATTGTAAAATTGTTTCGCGTATATAATTCATACAAAGCGAAACATAACTTAATGGACTATGATGATCTTTTGCTGAACTTAAAACGATTGCTTGAAGAATTTGACGATGTCAGGAAAAAACTCGCGAATCAATACAGATACATAATGATTGATGAATATCAAGATACAAATAGACTTCAAGCGGACATCGTCCGTCTTCTTGGAAAAGAACATAGAAATGTGATGGCTGTCGGGGATGATTCTCAAAGCATATACGCATTTAGGGGCGCAAATTTCAGAAACATAATGGATTTCCCAAAAGATTTTCCAGAGACGAAAATCATAAAACTTGAAGAAAACTACAGAAGCACACAACCGATTTTAAATCTTGCAAACGAGATAATTGACAGAGCAAGAGAAAAATACACGAAAGTTCTTTATACAAGGAAACCGGGCGGAGAGCTACCAGTTATTGTGATCGCACCGAGCGAAAATCATCAATCAAAATTTGTCGTCCAAAAAGTCCTTGAGCTAAGGGAAGAAGGAATACCTTTAAATCAAATGGCGGTCCTTTTCAGAGCAAGCTATTTGTCTTTTGATCTTGAAATTGAGCTTGCAAAAGCAAACATACCATTTGTTAAATTTGGTGGTTTCAAATTCATTGAAACTGCACATGTAAAAGATATCGTTGCTCATCTCCGCGTCATCTTAAACCCAAACGACATCATTTCATGGCATAGAATTTTACTACTGCTTGACGGGGTTGGACCGAGAACCGCACAAAAAATAATTGATGACATAACATCCGGGAAACTAAACATTAAAACGAACCCCGACTTTTGGCTTGATTTTAAAGGTTACCCAGAAAGCGTCTCAAGATTGTTTAAACTTCTTTACACCATATATCCAGATGACATCTCCGTCCAGCAAAAGACAGAAATAATCCTGCGATATTACGAACCAATTATGAGGGATAAATACGATGATTATGAAAAGCGAAGGAAAGATCTTGAAATTTTCGAAACCATAGCTTCAAGATATGACTCGCTTGAAGAATTTTTAACCGACTTGGCAATTGAGCCACCAAATGAAAGCGTTTCAGAAATTGTACCACCCGGAACGGATGATGAATTTCTTGTCCTCTCCACAATTCACTCAGCTAAAGGTTTGGAATGGAACACGGTTTTTATAATTCACGCTCTTGATGGAATTTTCCCATCTTCACATTCAGCCAGAAACGACGATGAAATGGAAGAAGAAAGAAGGTTAATGTATGTAGCCTGTACGAGAGCGAAAGAACATCTTTTCATTTGCTATCCCGTTGGGATCTATGACTCCAGAAGTGGTCTTATTTTAACAAAGCCGTCAAGATTTATCGCGGACCTACCAGACGAACTCGTTGAATACTGGGTGATAGATGAAGAATAAATTCCCTTCCCAATCTTTCATTTTTCTCAACTTTTTTCTAAATTTTTGCAAAGCCGAACTTAAAATTTTATGAAGGGTACGATAAGCTTTACATTAGACACTATAAAGAATCATTTAAAAACAAAACTTTCTTATAAATGAGCAGGAAAGTTGTTTTAAGCGGAATGAGACCAACCGGGAAATTGCATCTTGGACATTTAGTTGGAGTTCTTGAAAACTGGGTTAAACTTCAAGAAGAGCACAACTGTTTTTTTCTAATAGCTGATTATCACGCATTGACAACAAATGTTGACACTTCAGAGATTTATCAAAATTCAATAGAAATGTTAATTGATTGGCTTGCTTCTGGGGTAAATCCAGATCTAAGTCCAGTTTTCAGGCAATCTCAAGTCAAAGAGCATACTGAGCTACACTTGATATTCTCAATGCTTATCACTGTCTCCCGACTTGAAAGAAATCCAACATTAAAAGAACAAGTTCGCGACCTTGAACTTGACAACATAACATATGGACATCTTGGATATCCTGTTTTACAAGCAGCTGATATTCTTCTCTATAAAGGTGAACTTGTCCCTGTGGGAGAGGATCAACTTCCACATCTCGAGATAACTCGTGATATAGCAAGGCGATTTAACCAACTTTATGCACCTGTTTTCCCTGAACCAGAACCACTTCTGACGGAATTTTCACGTTTGCCTGGGCTTGATGGAAAGAGAATGAGCAAATCTCTTGGAAATACAATTCTGATCTCTGATTCACCCGAGGAAATCAAGAAAAAAATGAAAAAGGCATTTACAGATCCACAGAAAATATACAAAGGTGATCCCGGAAGACCTGAAATTTGTTTAGTTTTCACATACCATAAAAAATTTAACAAAGATGAGGTTGCGGAGATAAAAAGTGGATGTGAATCTGGTCAACTTGGATGTGTTGATTGTAAAACAAGATGCGCCGAGAAGATAATTGAATTTTTGAAACCGATACATGAAAAAAGAATTCAGCTTGAATCAAATATTAATCAGGTTAAAGAAATTTTACTCGCTGGTGAGGAAAAAGCACGGGAAGTGGCACGCAAAACAATGCAAGATGTTCGAAATGCAATGAAATTAGGTTGAAAATTAAAATAGTTTAAAAATGAAATACAAAGTAAAACTACCATACTTTGAGGGTCCTCTTGATCTTCTTCTCTTCTTCGTAAAACGAGATGAACTTAACATATATGACATCCCGATCGCAAAAATCACTAAGGATTTTCTTGAATATATTCATATCATGCAAATGCTTGACCTTGAAATAGCAAGTGAATTCATCGTGATGGCTTCAACGCTGATGCAGATAAAAGCGAAAATGCTACTTCCAAAACTTGAAACTGAAGAGACGGAAGAGGAAGAAGATCCAAGAGCTGAACTCGTAAAACGACTTCTTGAATATAAAAAGTATAAAGAGCTTTCAAATGAATTTTCAAGGCTGGAAGATGAAGCAGGAAAGATTTACTATCGCCAATACTTTAAACATGACGCACGAGATTATTACGATGAGGAAGAACTATATGGTTTCTTAAAAGATGTCTCTCTTTTTGATCTACTAATGGCATTTAAGAAATCCTTTGAAAACATAAAGAAAGAAGAATTCCATGAAATTGAATTTCGAAACTATAAAGTTGAAGACGAGATGGAGAACATACTTGATAAGCTGAAATATCACAAACGACTTCCATTTAGCGAGATATTTAGAGAATATCGTGAGAAAATCCGAATTATCGTTGCTTTCCTCGCAATTCTTGAGCTTGCCAGATTGAAGAAAGTTAAAATCACTCAAACTGAAGCTTTTGAAGAAATTTTTGTAGAACAAGCCTTTGACGAACAAGAAAGTTATGCAAACGCAATTTAAAACAAACTTACAACACAGATGGAAAATTTAAAATCAATAGTTGAAGCTATAATTTTTGCTTCTGATACACCGCTGAGTTTGAAACAAATTAAGGATATAATAAACGAACCACAAAAAAAACTTAAGCCAAATGGCGACTCAAAGACGATAACCGAGGAAGACATTAGAAAAATAATTGCAACATTAAATCAAGAATACTCCGAACGAGGTTCTGCATTTAAAATTATAGAAATTGCTGAAGGATATCAATTTGCAACTCTTCCAGAATTTGCGAAATGGGTTGGAAAACTTTTCAAGGAAAAAAACAAGAAAAAGTTATCCCAGCCGGCACTTGAAACACTTGCAATTATCGCTTATAAACAACCGATAAGCAAACCAGAAATAGAAGCCATCAGAGGCGTAAATGTTGACCACATAATTAAAACGCTCCTTGAGAAGAGATTGATAACTATAGTCGGTAGAGCTGAAACTCTCGGAAGACCACTTCTATATGGAACAACGAAAGAGTTTCTTAAATACTTTGGTTTGAAAGATTTATCGGAACTACCAAAACCTTCGGAAATTGAAGAAATAACAAAAGAAAACGAAAACTCAAGCTTTGAAAACGGGGTGATTCAAAATGATGGAGAAAAATAAGAATAAATACACAAAAAAAGATGAAGCACTTATACGACTCAATAAGTACTTAGCTATGTGCGGAGTTGCATCAAGAAGAAAAGCAGATGAGTTGATTCAACAGGGCAGAGTTGCTGTAAATGGTCAAATCGTAACACAACTTGGTGTAAAAATAAACCCGCAAAAAGATAAAGTCACGGTTGACGGAAAACCCATTAAATATGAAGAAAAACTTGTTTATATCGTCTTGAATAAACCTAAGGATTGCATAACGACTGTAAAAGATGAGAAAGGTAGAAGAACCGTAATTGATCTTGTAAAAGTTAAATACCGAATTTTTCCCGTCGGTCGCCTTGACAGAAACACAACTGGGGTTTTACTTCTTACAAACGATGGCGAACTTGCCTATCGACTTATGCATCCGAAATATAAAGTTGAAAAAGCATACAAAGTTGAGATTGATAAACCAATAAAACCCGAAGATATTGAAAAACTAAAACACGGAATAATGCTTGATGGTAGAAAAACCGAAGCTTGCGATGTCTATATACTCCCCAACAGCCAAAGAAAAGAAATTGGCATAACGATTCACGAAGGAAGATACAGACAAATTAGAAGAATGTTTGAACGTCTTGGTTACAAGGTAAAAAAATTGCATAGAGTGAGCTTCGGTGGTATAACCGTTAGCGGAATGAAAAGAGGAGAATGGAGATATCTAACAGAAAAAGAGATAAAAAAGCTAAAACGGCTTGTCGGTCTTGAATAAAAAACTTAATCTACTTTGTATTGTTTCTTAATCTTGTATCTTTTCATTTCATACCGAAAACCATAATTAAAGTTGATTCACTTTTCCATAATCTGGTTATTTCCCCCTACTTCCTAACATAAGAATGGGAACGACCTTGTCTCCTTAAAATTTTTAAAGAGATTAAAAAACTAAAAATTGTGACGAAAAAACTTGAATTTTTAAGCTGACTCGAATAACTTGACAACAAAACAAAATTCACAAAGCTACTATGGGCAAAAAGTTAATTATTTTACCTGCTCTAATTTACTTTTTTTCTTGCGCATCGGTGCAAAAAGTCATTGAGGCAAAACCCGAAGAAGCTCAATCGGAAACCCAAAAGGAAATCATTTATTATGAAGATACAGCTTTAAATTTATTAAGAAACGAACTTGACGAAATTTTCAAGGATCCCGCTTTTTCTAACGCATATTGGGGAGTTATAATTCAATCTCTTGAAACTGGTGAGTATATATACCGACTTAACGAACATAAAAATTTCATACCCGCATCAAATATAAAATTATTTACCAGCGCAGTTGCCTTGCTCAAGCTCGGACCAGAGTTTAAATATAAAACCTATCTCTACACCGACGGCGAACTAAAAAATGGAATTTTATACGGCAATCTATTTGTCCGAGGAAGTGGCGATCCAACGATATCAGGTAGATTCACAAATGGAGATATAACAAAAACTTTCAAAGATTGGGCGGATAGCTTGCTTAAAATGGGAATAAGGGAAATTCAAGGTAATATAATTGGTGATGACAATTATTTTGATGATCAATATATGGGAACTGGTTGGGCGTGGGATGATGAAACATATTGGTATTCTGCACACATCAGCGCATTATCTTTTAATGATAATTGCGTAGATCTTGAAATTTTACCCGGTAAGAAAATTGGTGATCCAGCGATCGTTAAAGTAAATCCAAATACAAATTATGTTCAGATAAAAAACCAACTTATAACAGCTCATCCCGACAGCTCAAACAAAATTGAATTCTTCAGAGTACCTGGAACAAATATAATTAATATCTTCGGAAGAATAAGCTTAAGATCAAATCCACGCAGAGAATCCATAAGCGTTCACAATCCAACTCTCTATACAGTAACGGTTTTAAAAGAAGTTTTCGAATCAAAAGGAATAAAAATTACAGGTTTCGCCGCTGATATAGACGATACATTTTTGAATCCAGATTATGAGAAAATGAAAATCCTTGTTTATTACGAGTCCCCGCCATTGAGCGAAATTATAAAAGTAATAAATAAACGAAGCCAAAACTTTTACGCTGAACAAGTTTTTAGAACTCTCGGCAAAATTTTCGGAGGCGAAGGTTCAACGCAGAAATCTGTTGAAGTTATAAAAAGCACACTTGCTCAAATCGGCATTCCTCCAGATCTAATTTCAATTTATGATGGCTCTGGTCTTTCAAGATTAAATCTCGTCACGCCTTTCCAAATTTTAACGCTTTTAAACTACATGTATAGACACGAATACTTCAAATTCTTTTACGAGTCATTACCAATTGCCGGCGTTGATGGAACGCTTGAAACTAGAATGAGAAAGACGAAGGCGCAAGGAAATGTGCGGGCGAAAACTGGTTATGTTCAGTATGCAAGGGCTCTTTCAGGTTATGTTAAAACAAAGGACGGTGAAATGTTATCTTTTTCAATCATCACAAATAATTATTTAATTCCCACATCCCTTGCGAACATGATTCAAGATATCGTATGTCAAAGGTTAGCGGAGTTTTCAAGAAAAAAATAAAAAGGGCGGGAATTTTACCCGCCCCTTAAATTTTAACGCTGCTCAATTGGAACATATGTTTGATCCATTGGACCTATATACTCAGCTCTCGGTCTATAGATTCTGTTATCCGCAAGCTGTTCAAGAATATGAGCAGTCCATCCAGTTATACGACTTACAGCGAAAATTGGAGTGTAAAGATCAAGAGGAATACCCATGTAATAATAAACCGAGGCTGAATAAAAATCAACATTTGGCCAAACACCTTTTTCACCATACTCTTTTACCCAAAGCTCTTCAATCCTTGCGGACATCTCATACCATTTCGTGTTACCGAGTTTTTCACCGAGCATTTTTGAGTATTTCTTCAATATAATCGCCCTTGGATCCATTGATTTATATACCCTATGACCAAATCCCTCAAGTTTTTTCTTTTCTTCTATTGCTTTCCTAACGAAATCATCAACTTTTGAAAGATCACCGATCTCAAGTAGATATTTCATAACCTCTCTATTAGCCCCGCCGTGTAGAGGTCCCTTTAAAGTGCCAATCGCTGCTGTAACTGCCGAATACATATCTGTCAAAGTTGAAATTGTGACTCTTGCTGAAAATGTTGAAGCGTTCATTTCATGCTCAGCATGCAAGATCAAGGCAACATCCATGATTTTTGCATAAAGTTCATCGGGTTTTTCACCCTTAAGCATGTAAAGGAAATTAGTTGCGATGTTAAATTCCTTATTCGGCTTAACAGGTTCCTTCCCATTTCTTATCTGTTCCCATGCTGCAACTATTGTGGGAAACTTAGCAGTAAGCCGAAGCGCTTTTCGTCTGTTTGCTTCAAGAGAATTATCATTCCTCTCAGGGTCAAACAAACCAAGGAATGCAACGGCTGTTCTTAACACATCCATCGGGTCGGAATCCTTAGGCATGAGCTTCATAACGGTAACAAGCTCCTCAGGAATATCATATTCAGTGCGGATTGACTTAACAAATTCATCATACTCGTTCTTTTTTGGCAAGCGATAGTTCCACAAAAGAAAAGCAACTTCTTCAAAATTTGAATGCTCAGCAAGGTCAGCAATGTCATAGCCAAGATAAAGTAATTTGCTTCTTTTACCATCAATGAAACAAAGTTGGGTTTGATTTGCTATTACATTTTCCAGCCCCTTTACATAGGTTGGTTGTGTTGTTGATGCCTGAGACATGGTCTTTTCCTCCCTGATTTAATTTTTGTTTTCAACTGTTTAGCAACAGCCCCAAGTGATTGTTAATTGTGTTTAAAAACTATTTAATTAAATCTAAAAATAAAAATGATCAAATTCAAAATTTCTTATAAAAACCCAAGGATTTACCCGCTGTTGATTAATAAGGCTGGATTATTCCAACGAGGCTTAAAACTTGACATTAACTATTATAATCATACCCTCAAAAATTCTTTCACGATTTCCTCAATTTGAGCTAAATTATACGGCTTTCTTAAAAACTTTGTCCCCGATGGGAGCGATTTTTTCACCTCATCTCCAACATCAACAAAACCAGTTACCAGGACTGACTTCACATCTTTTGAAATTTGGCTTATTCTCCTTATTAACTCATCACCCATTATCTTTGGTAACCCATAGTCAGCGAAAACAATTTTAATATCTTTGTTTTCTTCAAATTTTTTTAGACCTTCAACCCCATCGGTGGCTTCAATCACATTAAATCCTAAAATTTCAAGATAATCCCTCATAATAATTCTCAAACTCTCTTCATCCTCAATGATAAGCGCTTTATACCCTTGTCCTATTTTTTGCATTTTCTCCTCTCCCCGATGTGTTTTAATTTCTTCTCCTTCCTTAAACTGAATCGGGAGATAAACATAAAATGTCGTTCCCCTGCCAACTACGCTTTCAAAATCAACATAACCTCCATGAATTGATATTATATTTTTAACGATCGCAAGTCCTAATCCCGTTCCTTTACCTGGTTCCTTTGTTGTGAAAAATGGTTCAAAAATTTTCTCTTTTAGTTCATCACTAATTCCGACTCCTGTATCGGAAACCGCAATCATAACATAAGAATCAGAAACAACTTTCCCAAATTTTTTCTCAATAAAACTCTTATCTATTGAATTAACCGTAATTGTCAAATCACCACCAAATGGCATAGCATCTTTTGCGTTTAGTGCAAGGTTTAAAATTACCTGCTGTAAATCGCCATAGGAGCCATAAATAACAGAATCAGTAGTAATATCCATTTTTATTTGGATATTTTTTGGGATAGTATGTTCAAGTATTTTAACACAATCAAGCACAAGATTTTTAACCGAGATAGGTTTGAAATCTTCAATTTTTTTCTTTGAAAATTGCAAAAGTCGTTTTGTTATTTCAGCACCCCTTTGAACCGCAGAAAGAGCAGAATCAAGATAGCCAACTATGTTTTCATCTGAGGTTTTAATCTTTATGATTTCAAGCACTCCACCTATAATTCCAAGCACATTGTTGAAATCGTGCGCGATTCCACTTGATAGATGTCCAAGAACCTCAAACTTTTGGAGTTCAAGAATCTGTTTCTCTTTTTGTTTCCTTTCGGTTATATCCCTTGCCAAGAATAGGTGCCCAATATATTTTCCACTTAGATCAAAAATTGGAATCTCTGTGCGCTCAATTATTCGCCCATCTTTAAATTTCAATTCATCATACTTGACAAATTCTTTTTCCCTTATCAAATTTTTTATTTTATCTATCTCTTTCAAATCCTCAATTAACTCTTTGAATCTTTCAAGAAATTCATCAAATGTCTTCCCTATTAATTCACTGGGAGATCTATAGCCCATAATTCGGCAAAATTCTTCGTTGACAAATTCAATTACTCCCTGCTCATTTTGATATAAAACCCCATCAGATATATTTCTCAAAATTGTTTCAAACCTTAACTTTAATTTTTGTTCATCTGAATATTTCTGGATCAATTCTCTATGAAGTCTTTTGGTTTCCGTAATATCCAAGATAACAACCTGAACTGCTGGTCTTCCCTCCCACATTATTCTTGATGCTCTAACCTCAGCATCAATAACTCTACCATCAAGGCAAATCAATTTTTCCTCAATAGGCGGAACCTCCTCACCGTATTCTATCATTTTTCTTATGCGTTCTATAACAACTTCAACATAATCTGGATGAACAAAATTAAGAACAGGTTTTCCAATCAAATCATCTTCTGATTTAGCACCGCATGATTGAACCGCTACTTTATTACATTTAACGATTTTTCCATCTTGATGTATGACGACGCCAACAGGCAAGTTATCAAACAAGTTCTGGTAAAGTTCCCTCTGTCTTAAAATCTCACTTATATCCCTACAAACTCCAAGCACATACATTTTCTTTCCAAGTTGCACATAACTTACGCTTTCCTCAATCTCAATTTTTCTTCCTTCTTTTGTAAGCGCCGTAAATGTGTATCTCTGCGGAACTGGGACACCATTAGCTATTTTTTGTCTCCTCTCTTCAATCAAAGCCCTTGATTCAGGAGCTACAAGGTTAATAAAATTAACATTGCTCAGCTCTTCAAGCGTATAACCAAACATCTCTTGAAATCGCTTATTAACTTCAACAAATTTTTTATTCTCAAGGTCAAGTATGTAAATGCCATCGTTTGAATTTTGAAAAAGTAAAGTGTAAAGTTTTTGTATCTTTTCTTGTTCTTCTCTTTGTCTTTCTCTTTCCTCCGCTCGAATCATTTCCCTTATATTTCTTAAAAATAAAAATCCGCAAATCACAAGAATAAGCACTATTAATCCAAGTAGCAAATATACAATTTCCCAATTTGCTCTCGCTATTTTCAAAATTTCATCAAAAGGAACAGTCACAACGAAAACAAAATTTTCTTCACCTATTTTAAATCGAGAAAAACCAGCAAGCTTTTCTGGATGATTCTTCAATTTATATCTTATCATCCCCGATTCCTTAACAAGCATAGTATCAACATATCCAAAAGAAATATGGCAATTGTAACATTTGCTCTCATTAAATTGAGCACGCCTTAAAACCATTTCAGGATGTGAAGAATGAAAAACTAAAATTTTATCTCCGGACATAATCCATGTATCCATGAACTTAACCTCAGGCTCAAAAGATTTGACAAGTAAACCCATGAGTGAGTCAACTTGAATTGTATATGCAACCGCTCCAAAAAACCTACCATTAACATAAACAGGCGAGATAACCAATGAGAATGGTTTCTTATATAAAAAATTAATTAAACTATCTGGTTCAACAATTGGAACATAAAACAAGCTATCCTTTGATGACCGCTCCAACTTTTTCCAAAAATCATAAGAGCTATAATCTTTTCCGATTGCCTCTTCCGAGGTTGAATAAATAATCTTGCCTTTTTCATCAAAAACAGAAATCGCAGTGATATAATGCGATTTTAGATATTGATAATAAGAGTTTACATCATCTCTTATCTTATCTGGGATTCTTTTCACAATTGATTCAAAAGATGACAAAACTTTTAATCCTTGAGCCCTAGATTGAAAATAAGATTCAACTGTTTTCTGAATTTGCTTTGATATCAAAATCTGCTGTCCTCCCAATATGTTCACGATCTCGTTTTCAGTTTGCTTATACAGGTAAAAACCAAGCCCAAAGATAAAAAACAAAAATAAAATGATAACGATTGATAAAATTATGTTCAGATTTTTCTGCTTCATTTCGCCAGATTTGTTTTTTTAATTGATTTGCTTCCCTCCATTTTCGGCAAGAGATAAGAAAAACTCATCTATCAATAAAACACAAATACCAAAAAGTAAAACCAATAATGACATTGAGGCATCATGGTCACTTAAAATATAAACATTCTTCAAATTTCTGTCAAGAGATAAAAAGGCAAATAATTTACCCCCTGATGGTTTAATCGCTTTGCTCGTTTCAGAAAGACAAACAAAATCTTATATCAACCTTCCGCATACACTTGATTGGAATATAAAATTGTAAATTTCATTCTTTTTTAAATCGTTCGGGATGATGAAATAGACGAGATCAGCATCTTTTCCTTTTTCTATGCTACCGCAGATGTCTTCGAAACCAAGTGCTCTTGCTCCGTTTATAGTTGCAATTTTTATTAGATCTTCATCGCTTACATCCCTGTAAAATTCACGAGCAAATTTTAACTCTTTTAAAATGTTCAAATCACGATTACTTGCAATGCTGTCCGTTCCAAGGCAGACATTTATTCCGTTATCAATAAACTTTTTGACTGGCGCTTTACCAACTTTTAAAAAGAAATTACTTCTTGGACAAGTGCACACACTTACATTTCTCCTGCTTAAAATCTCAATATCTTCGTCATCAACATTTACACAATGCACGGCAAGCGTATTCTCATCAAGAAAGCCAATTTGATCAAGATATTTAACAGGGGAGACGCCAGGTGGAGTCCAAGAATAATCAAAACTGTTTCTTTCAATCAAGAAATTCCGAAAGAAACCCGTTCCACTCTTTATGAACTCAACTTCATCAGCAACCTCACTAATATGAACGCTTGTCTTTAAGTTTTCGTTGAAATTTTTTATCAATTTGAACAAGGTTTTCGAAACAGAATATGGCGCATGTGGCGACAGAGAAATTCTAAAATCCCTTTCTAATCCATATTTTCTTGCAACCTCGCGCATATCTATAACGAGATCTTTTACAAGATTGAAAAACTCTATTCCCTTTTCCTCAATAAATGAAATTAGTTCAATGAAAATATGAATTTTCACGGGCACTCTAAGAAGTGTTGTTATCAATTTCCCTGTGTTTGAAATATCTCCAATTGCGATCGTTCCTGAATTTATAATTTCGCTAATTCTTCGCTTTACCGTCATTTTCCAACTTTTTTCAAGCAAAAATTTAAAAAACTTTATCTTTCCTGAAATTCCTTCAACATTGAACAACCTCCTTCTTTGCCTTACGATTTGATATAGCCAATCTCTAAAGTTTTCAATCTCGTCAATTTTAATTTTCACGCCTGATAGCTCAAGATGTGTATGTGCGTTTACGAACCCCGGCATTATCAGGGCATTTTTAAGATTAATTCTCCTTTCAATTTCTTTATATTTTGCATCAATTTCCTCGCGATTTCCAAAATCAATTATCTTTCTCCCATTAACGACAACTGCACCATTTTCAATCATTTCAGAGGTCACAGGCAGGACATATTTTGCATAAAAAATTTTCGCCATTGGGCAAATTAAACTTTTGTGTTTCAAATCACATCTAATTTAATGAAGTTACAGAAACAAAAACAAAAACATATAAACTAACTGCAATGAAAGTAAAAATAGTTTTAATAGGGATTGTAGTGGCTTTAATAGCAACTAAATCTTTCTCCGAAATACTCGGCTCTGGATTTGACTTCCCTACCGATGACCGCTGGCGTAAAAGCATTACCAAACTTTATGAGGATCTTAAACTAACAGATGAACAAAAATCTAAACTTCAAAACTTATTTTTCGAATTTCGCAAAAATCAAGCAGAAATAGCCGGGAAACTGAATAAAGCGAGAATTGAACTCCAAGAATTACTTTACGCTGAAAAACTTGATAGATCGGCGATTGATAAAAAGATTGATGAAATTTCTGGATATATGAAAGAGTTGAGCAAAAACCGAGCGAACTACTGGATAAACATTCAACAGATTCTGACACCCGAGCAAAGAAAAATTTTAAAAGAAAGATTTGGCTATGGGAAATTTGGATTCGGACCAGAATTTGGATTTCATGGTTGGGCTAAACCTGGCAGAGGCTTAAAATTACATAGATGCTGGTGAAATCTTAATTTAGCCTCTCCCTTTTTCGGGGGAGGCATTTTAATTTAAATTCAAAAATTTCTTATAAACAATTTGCCAGGAAGTTGCCGAACCGCATCTTTAAATTCAAGCGATAGCAAATGAACGAGAGTATCAGTTACAGATAACCCTGAAAGCTCCGCAATTTTATCAACATGCATTGGTTCTGTTAAAGATAAAACATCAAGAATTTTCGATTCAAAAACATTCAACTCAACTTTTGGCTTCGGAGGTTCAGATTTTAAAACCGGCTGGATCAAGTGCTGAATTTCCTGAATAATATCTTCAACACTTTCAACAAGTTTTGCTCTGTTTTGTTTTATTAGAAAATTTGTCCCCTGACTTTTGACGCTATCAATGTTTCCTGGAACTGCAAAAACTTCACGACTTTGATCATTTGCAAATTCCGCCGTTATCATCGCACCTCCAGTTTTACTCGTCTCAATTATCAAAACTCCGAGTGACATTCCACTTATAATTCTATTTCTTTTCGGAAAATTTATCGCATCTGGTTTTGTCCCCATGGGAAATTCTGAAACAATTGCACCATTTGATATAACGCTTTCAACAATTTTTTCATTTTCGGGTGGATAGATATAATCAACGCCTGAACCAAGAACTGCGATCGTCCTCCCTCCAGATTTCAACGCTGAAGTATGTGCAATCGTATCAATTCCTCTTGCAAAACCACTTATTATTGTCAAATTAATTTTTGCTAACTCAGTGGCAAATTTTTCACAGATTATTTTTCCATAAGATGTCGGCGTCCTTGTTCCAACTATCGCAATTGAATACTTGTCATTTTCAATTAAACTCCCGCGCACAAAAAGAACAACAGGTGGATCGTAAATTTTTTTTAGAAGATCGGGATACTCAGAATCCCAAAATGTTATAATTCTCGCTCCAACTTTTTCAGCTTTTAAAAGTTGCTCATCTACGAATTTTGAATTCTGATTTTTAATTTCAACAATTCTTTTAGCAAGTTTTTTATCTATGCCTTCAATTTTAGTTAATTCTAAAAGCGACGCCTTGAAGATAAGTTCCGTGTCTTTGAAATATTCTACAAGATTTCTTATCCGTGCTGAACCAATTCCCGGGATCATGGTCAGTTTTAAAATATGTCTTACATCAAGTTTTACATCACCATTATTCATTTTTCATCCTTGATTAGTTCTATTCCATCGACAACTGCAACAACAAGTGTATGAACTGGCACATCATCCCTTCCGAGAATTTGTCTTGCTGAAGTTCCCTCTTGAAGAGCTATCACAACATCACCAATTCCTGCATCAACCATATCAAGAGCAAGCATATCTCTACCGATAAAGTTGCCTTTCAAATCAATTGGCTGAATTATCAAAATTTTATAAGGTTTCAGATTTTCATTTTTCTGCGTCGCAACGATAGTTCCTGTTACCTTTGCAAGTATCAATTTTTATCTGTTTTTAACTTTTTTTGAAAATTTCTTTTAAAATGTCCCACCATTTATAGTTCTCAATATGAACGAGGTCAAAAATCATTATTCCATCGGTTTTATTAAAAGCCATTTCCACTGCTTTTTTAAATCTTTCAGGTTCTCCCTTGTACTGTTCAACATATAAGCTCCCATAAACTGGAACAACTCCCATTGTCACTTTTTTGACAAGTTCAGCTGAACCTTCAACGGAATACCAAATTTGCTTTACTGGTTTCATCCCCGGTTCTGTAAGCTTTGAAGCATCTATTTTATCTTTTGCTTCAACTTCATCTTTGGTCACTTCATAAAAGTAAAGCCCTGAACATAGAAAATCCAATAATTCAGCATATCCGGTTTTGTTATAATCTGGTGTTGCCCAGTCAAATTTAGGTTTAAATTTCTCGCTTGCCCAATTAACCCCAAGCTCATAATATGTCAAATACCACGAGCCAGCATAATCACCAAACAAAACATGGGGCTTTGTTCGTTTGACAACTTCTCTTGCTTTTTTAAAGAAGTCCTTGATAATCATCGCCCTCCATTTGATCCACTCTTTAAAATATCGCCCTCTAACTATGCTGTCTCCATTAATTTTGAATATATCGTCCGGAAATTTGATTTTTTTACCAAGCCATTTCTCAAACTTTACTCGTGAAGAATCGCTAAAATCAGCGTAAATCCCATCATACCTTACTCTGTCAAGAACAATTCCATCTATATCAAAATTTTTCACTATCTCTTCAATTATTTTCAGCTCATATTCTTGAACCTGCTCAAGTGCTGGATTAACCATTGCTGAGTATTTGTGCTTTTGCTGTGTTATCGGTATGAAACCATCTTTCGTGTAAATAACTGTAGCCCACTCCGGATGCCTCCAATAAACAACTCCCCGGTCATGATAATTATGCCCCTCACAAAATACATTTAAAGCTATATGAACTTTTAAATTCCTTTTTCTTGCTTCATTTATAATTGTATTTACAAAATCAAATGTGTCAGGTCTGGTGTAGTTTGCCCATGTTTTCATCTTTGGTGCGTATTTACTATCGTAAAGAACCTCACCAGATATCGGTTTGACATCAACAATTATATCCGTGATCCCAACTTCAACACACTTGTCAAGAACTTTGACGATCCCAGCATGACTTCCGAGCAATTCAAAATTTGCAGTTGCATCAAACCACAACATTTTCGGTTTTTCTCCAGACAAAACAAGATAATTCAAAGTGGTAAGAAAAAATACAAAGGCTAAAAAATTTTTAATTTTCATTTCAATCAAGCCCGATTTTTATTTTTAAATCTCTCACGAGCGCCTCTGCTTCCTTCTTTGACTTCGCCTCCGCGATTATCCTTAAAATTGGCTCAGTATTTGATTTTCTTATGTGAATCCACTTATCTCCAAAATCGATCCTTAAACCATCTTCCCTGTTGATTTCTGCATTGCTATAAACTTCCTCAGCCTTCTTTAAAATCTCCTCCGGGTTTACACCTTCAATGTTAATTTTCGTTTTGAAGATTTCAAATTCTGGCAATGTTTTTTTAAATTCCGAAACTTTTCCACCAAATTCAACAAGATTTTGAAGAAAAAGCGCTATCCCTACAAGTGAATCTCTCCCGTAATGAACTTCTGGAAGAATGACACCACCACTTCCCTCACCTCCAATTATGGCATCGGTTTGCTTCATTTTTTTAACGACATTTATCTCACCAACTGGACTTCTGTAAACTTTGGCGTTGTAATGTTTTGCAACCTCGTCAACTGCTTTTGTTGTAGACAAGTTGACCACTACATTTTTATTATCACCTTTTTTATCCAAAACTATTTTCACAGCTTGAACAATTGTGTACTCCTCACCAAATGGCTCGCCCTTCTCCGTGACGATAACAAGACGATCTGCATCTGGATCAACAGCGATTCCGAAATCGGATCCAGTTTGTTTAACAGTTTCACAAAGGTCTGTAAGATTCTCTGGTAAAGGCTCTGGATCGTGTGTAAAAACTCCACTCCCGTCGCAATTTAACTTTACAACTTTACAACCGAATTCTTCAAGTAATTTCGGAACGATCTCTGATCCAGCTCCGTTGATGCAGTCAACAACAACCTTAAATCCCCGTTTTCTTATTCTTTCTACATCTATGAAATTAATTTGAAAAATTTTTTGGATGTGTTTTTCAATGAAAGATTTATCTTGAGCATAATTACCAATTTTATTCCACTGGGCAAACGACAATTGGCTTTCCGAAATCTCAAGAAATCTTTTATGTTGTTCAGGTGATAGAAAAGTTCCATCTGCTGAAATAAATTTTAACCCATTCCATCTTTCCGGATTGTGGCTTGCTGTTATCATAACTCCGCCTTTCGCATCGGAATGTTCAACCGCAAGCTGTAATGTCGGAGTTGGACACACACCTATATCAACAACATCACAACCCATTGCAATAAGCGTCCCAGAAACAATGTTAGAGATAAAAAAGCTATGGACTCGCGTATCACGACCGATCATAATTTTCCCGCGACCAGAAAATTCGGCAAATGCTGAAACAAACTTTACAATTTCAAATGGAGTTAATGTTTCCCCAACTACTCCTCTAACACCGGATACACTAACCATCAGCCAACTCATTATTATATCAGTTTTATTTTTTATAGCTTTTCAAAAATTTAAACAAATCAACGAAAATTGACAAAATCCGCATCAACTTGATTTTATCATCCCTTTTGATTATCATTGTAAAAAACCAACCTGTTGAAGATGAAATGAAGAAGATCCTTTTTTGGCTAAAGGCTGGGATTATTGTTTTAATAACGATTCCAATGGGAATAATTACAGCGTTACTTCTCCCTTTCAATTATAAAGGGAAAATCTATCACTTTATGGCAAAAATTTGGTCAAAGATAGTTCTTCTCATTTTCAATGTCAAAGTAAAGGTCAAAGGCATTGAGAACATCTTGAGGCAAAAGAATTACATCTATATTTCAAACCATGCAAGTGCGATGGACATACCAGCGCTTATTTGCGCTATCCCAGATCAAATTCGTTTCCTTGCGAAACAAGAGCTTGGAAGGATACCGCTATGGGGATGGCTTTTAAAATATGGAGGATACATACTAATTGATAGAAGAAATCCCAAAAGAGCTATTAAAAGCGTTCAAAAAGCAATTGAAAAAATCAAAAGCGGTGTCTCGGTTCTTGTTTTTGCAGAAGGAACGAGAAGCGTTAACGGTGAACTTTTACCTTTTAAGCGCGGTGGCTTTATGCTCGCAATTAAATCAAATACACCTATCGTCCCAGTCACGATCTTGAACAGCTATCAAATTATGCGAAAACATAAACTTGAAATAAACCCCGGAACAATTGAAATCTTAATTGACAAACCCATTGAGGTTAGCGACTTTACAGGTAGGGAGGGCGAGACAAAACTTATGGAATTAACGCGAGAAATAATCGCTAAAAATCTCAAAAAATAAAAAAATTTAATTTATGGCGGTTACAATTAAAGATGTTGAATACATAGCAAAATTAGCACGACTTGAATTCAAAGAGGAAGAAAAAGAAAAATTCACAGAACAATTTAACAGAATCCTTGAATACATAGACAAGCTGAATGAACTTGACACGACAAATGTTGAACCACTTTATCATGTGATTGATTTAAAAAATGTGCTTCGTGAAGACATAGTTAAACAAAGCTACCCACGAGAAGAAATTCTAAAAAATGCACCCGCAAGAACCGAATTTTTCTTCAAGGTTCCGAAGGTAATCCCAACTGAGAAAACCACGGAAGAAAACAACGAAGAAACTACATAGATCTATGCCTTACATCATCGGAGTAATTCCAGCGCGATATGCATCAACCAGATTTCCTGGGAAACCACTCGCGGATATACTTGGCAAGCCGATGATAAGGTGGGTTTACGAAAACGCTATGTCCTCAAAACTTATAAACGAGGTTCTTGTGGCAACGGATGATGAGAGAATTTTCAAAGTGGTTAAAAATTTCGGTGGTAATGCAATTATGACACCACCCGAATTACCAACTGGAACAGACAGGGTTGCTTTTGCTGTTCGCAAGCTTGAAGCGGAAATAGTTGTTAACATTCAGGGAGATGAACCGTTAATTACCGGAGAAATGATAGATCTGGCAGTAGAACCTCTTTTAAATGAAAATCAAATTGATATATCAACGCTTGCTGTTAGAATAAACGATGTTGATACACTTTTTAATCCAAATGTTGTCAAAGTTGTCTTTGATAAAAACAATATGGCTATCTATTTCTCAAGAAGTCCAATTCCCTTTTGCAGAGATGCGAAGACAAAAGACGAATGGTTAAAAGTGGGAGTTCATTACAAACACATCGGAATATATGTCTATAGAAAAGAATCACTTTTAAAATTCGTTGATCTAAAAAAATCAAATCTTGAAGAAGTTGAGAAACTTGAACAATTGAGAGCGATTGAAAACGGAATGAAGATAAAAGTCGTGATAACAGACAAAGATACCGTTGGTGTTGACACCCCAGATGAGCTTGATAAAGTTGTTAACATATTAAAACAAAGTGAGGTTTTTTAAAATGATAAATAAAAAAACAAAATATATTTTCGTCACGGGTGGCGTTGTTTCATCACTTGGCAAGGGGATTGCTTGCGCATCACTTGGACTATTGCTTAAAGCAAGAGGTTTAAAAGTCACGATCCAGAAATTTGACCCATACATAAATGTTGACGCTGGAACTATGAATCCATATCAACACGGCGAAGTTTATGTCACAGATGACGGAGCTGAAACTGACCTTGATCTCGGACATTATGAAAGATTTCTTGATATTAACATGTCAAGATTAAATAATACAACAACTGGGCAAGTTTATTATGAAGTCATAACGAGGGAAAGGAAAGGTGATTATCTTGGGGCAACTGTGCAAGTTGTTCCACATATAACAAATGAAATTAAACGAAGGATCACACTCCTAACAAAAGAGAACAACTACGATATCATAATAACCGAAATTGGTGGAACTGTTGGAGATATAGAAAGCTTGCCCTTCCTTGAAGCAATTAGACAATTCATGCTCCAAGTTGGAAAACAAAACGCCATCAATATTCATGTAACGCTCATCCCATACATTAAATCAGCTGGTGAACTTAAAACTAAACCAACGCAACACAGTGTTAAAACATTGCTTGAAATTGGAATTCAACCCGACATTTTAATTTGCAGAACTGAAAGACCATTGACGAAAGAAATAAAAGAAAAAATTGCTCTGTTCACCAATGTTGAACCTGAAGCGGTAATTCAAGGGATAGATGTGGAATCAATTTATGAGATACCCTTGATTTTCCATAAGGAAGGACTTGACGATATCATTTTGAAAAAATTAAACATCACAGCAAAAGAACCTGACTTGAGAGAATGGGAAAAATTCGTTGAAAAGATAAAAAATCCCAAAGATTCTGTTGAGATCGCAATATGTGGGAAATATACAGAGTTGAGAGATGCGTACAAAAGTATAATTGAATCATTCGTTCATGCAGGAGCTGAAAATGAATGCAAAGTTAATATAAGATGGGTAAAAGCGGAAGATATAGAAAAGCAAGGAGCGGAAAAGTTTTTAAAAGATGTCCACGGGCTTCTGGTTCCAGGTGGATTTGGTGAAAGAGGAATCGAAGGGAAAATAAAAGCAATTCAATACGCCCGCGTAAACAAGATTCCATTTTTCGGGATCTGTCTTGGAATGCAATGCGCTGTTATTGAATTTGCAAGAAATGTCTGTGGATTAAAAGATGCAAACAGCACAGAATTTAATCCATCAACTCCTTATCCAGTGATTGATCTTTTGCCCGAACAACTTGGAATTCAAATGAAAGGCGGAACGATGAGGTTAGGCTCATACCCAGCGATCTTGAAACTCGGGACAAAAGCTTACTTAGCTTACGGCACAGACAAAATAAGTGAAAGACATAGACACAGATACGAACTCAACAATAAATTTAGAGAGACTCTTGAATCCAAGGGAATGATATTCAGTGGACTTTCTCCAGATGGTCTGCTCGTTGAAATAATAGAACTACCAGATCATCCTTGGTTCGTTGGAGTCCAGTTCCATCCAGAGCTTAAATCAAGAGCAACTAAACCACACCCGCTTTTCCGCGACTTCGTTAAGTCGGCTTTGGAATTTAAAAAGAAAAAAGCGAAAACTTTGGAAGAATTGAACATAGTAATAAGATGAAAAGGTTTAGATTTGATGCAAGAACCGAACAAATTTTGAAAAAAATTTTCAAAACGAACGAAAAATCCATTCAGCAACTTGAAGATCTCGTTGACGACTTCATAAAATCAACCCTAAACATTGACTTAGTTGAAGCTTTTCTGAAAAATTTCATTTCTTATCTTAACATATCCCCAAATCCAGAAAGAAGTTTGAATAACTTCACTCGTTTTGTTGAAAGCTCATTTAATAAATCGTCACTTTATAAAGATCTCGCCTTTTATCCACAGATGTTAAAAATTCTTCTTACAACATTCGGATATTCGCAGTATTTCGCAGACATTCTGGTTCGTGACCCCGAATTATTTCGCTGGCTTACATCAACAAATGTGCTTGATAAAAAGCCCTCAAAACAAGATCTCTTGACTGAAGCGAAAAATTTAATCTCTAATTTTCAAACCCTTAAGAGTAAATTAAACGCATTACGAAGATTTAAAAGAAAAGAAATTTTACGAATTGGTGTTTCCGACATTCTCGGGATTTCAAGCTTTGAAAACACATTAAATTCTCTCTCCGATCTTGCCGAAGCTATAGTTGAAATTTGCCTTGAACTTGCAGTTGAAGAAACAAGAAAAAAATTTTCCTTCCTCCCCGAGACTGAATTTTCAATAATCGCACTCGGAAAACTCGGTGGGAAAGAGTTGAATTACAGTTCAGATATTGACCTGATTTTCATCTACAATCAAGACGGAGAAAATAAAATTGACAGCAAGGTTATCTCTTATTATGAAGTCTTCAACACGCTTGTCTCCATTTTGATTAACTTTCTTTCGGATAAGACAGAGGAAGGCTCTCTTTATAGGGTTGATTTTAGATTAAGACCAGAAGGCACCTCTGGATCACTCGCTCGTTCCCTGCTTGGTTATCTAACCTACTACGAGGTTTACGGCAAATTATGGGAAAGACAAATGCTCATAAAAGCAAGACCAATAGCTGGTGATTTGAATTTCGGTTGGAAATTTTTAAACATGCTTGATTCGTTTATATATCCAAAATCATTTTCAGAAGATCCCGTAGTTGAGATAGCAAGGGTAAAAGCAAAACTTGAAGCAACAGCCACAAGTGAATATAACATCAAATTGCGAAGCGGAGGGATAAGAGATATTGAATTCATCGTTCAAACGCTCCAACTCTTGAACGCAGGGCGATTTCCATCATTGAAAACACAAAACACACTGAAAGCTATTGAAAAACTTGCTGAACTTGGACTTCTATCAAAAAGCGAAGCAAAACTATTGCGCGAAAATTATGTTTACTTCAGAAGAATTGAACATTTACTTCAAATTTCGCACGATACCCAAACACATACTGTCCCAATTGATCCACCCACTTTAACCACACTTGCTAAAGCTATGAAAATTTATGAAAAGAAAGGGGAAACTCTCAACTTCCCTCCTTCATCAACTCCTGATTGGAAGGTTTTTAAGCAAGACCTTGATCAAAGGTTTGAAAATGTGAGAAAAATTTATGAAAAAATCTTTGCAGTTAAAACAAGATCAGAGTTTTTTATTCCAGTTAGCGATGAAATTCCCCAAGAAAAATTCAAAAAATTGTTACATGATTTCAGTTTCAAAGATTCCGAAAAAGCGATCAGAAACATTGAATTTCTATCAAGAGGTAGACTGATTACTGGGGAAGAAGTTTTCAGCACAATGGAAGAGAATTCTTTTATGAAAATATCTCCACTTATACTTAACGAGGTTTCAAAAACACTCATCCCTGACATAACGCTTGACAACTTTCGAAAAATTGCGCAAGGTTTCCGCTATTCAAAATCATTTTACGATTTACTTTTAAACGATTCGTTTAGGAAGATTATAATTAACATTTCGCAATTCAGCCCAAGATTTTCAAATTTGTTATCTTTAAAGCCACATCTGCTTGATGCTCTTCTATCGGAGGACAATTTAAGTGTACTGAAAACGACGGAAGAAATTTTTGAGTTTTTCAGTCGCTATGTGAACTTCAACTCTCACGATTTCAAATTGCTAAATGAAATGCGTTTGTTAATTCTAAACCTTGATGGATTCATTACATTTTCACGACTCTCCGAGGAATTAACTTCACAAGCGGAGTTAATTCTACAAAAAATTTTTCGGGAAATCTTTGATGAAGAAGAAAAACAAAAAGTTGCAATAATTGGGCTTGGAAAATTTGGATCTAAAGAGATGAATTTTGACTCTGATATAGATGTCGTTTTTGTGACAAACGAAACAAATATAGAAAAATATAATTCTTTGACCACAAAATTTGAGAAATTGCTTCAAAGATTAACACAGGTTGAAATTGAAAAACTTTACAATGTTGATGTACGACTCCGTCCAGAGGGGAAAAATGCACCTATCGTTGTGAACCTTGAATATCTAAACAATTATATTCACAACCGAGCTCAGTTTTGGGAAATACAAGCTTTGACAAGAGCAAGGTTCATCGCTGGGAATTACGAAATATCACAAAATGTCCTTGATTTGGTCTATGAAAAAATTTTAAAACTTGAATTTACACAATCACTTGCGGAATACATTTTTGAAATGAGACAAAAAATGGAAAAAAACATCAAACCCGGGAGAATTGACATAAAATTGAGTTCAGGAGCTTTGACCGATATTGAATTCACGGCGCAAATTTTGCAGATGCGATATTTAAAAGATTTAGACACAATTCAAGGAAACACCCCGAGAGCACTTGAAACTTTGTTAAAGCGTGGATTTATAAAACCTGACGAATATCAAACTTTAAACCTAAATTATCAATTTTACAGAGAAGTTGAGAAATTTCTCAGAGTTTCATTGGGAACGAAATCAAATTTAATTCCAGATGATTCAGAGAAACTTGAATATCTTTCGCTATGTATGGGTTATAGATTTCCTGAGGAGTTCGTTGATTCTCTCAAAAGCAGAATGAAAAAAACGAGAGAAACTTTCAAAAATATCATTCAGCGAGTCACTCACCAATAATTTTAATCACTACTCTTTTCCTTCTTTGACCGTCAAATTCAGCGTAGAAAACTTGTTGCCACGGTCCGAAATCAAGTCGTCCATCTGTAACTGGGATGATCACTTCGTGGTGGATCAACAAGCTTTTAAGATGAGCATCTGCATTTGTCTCGCCAGTTCTGTGATGTTTATAATTTGGATTAAATGGAGCAAGTTTTTCAAGCCATTCGCTTAAATCTTCTATTAAACCGTCTTCATCATCGTTGACAAAAACCGCTGCGGTCACATGCATCGCAGAAACAAGACAAAAACCTTCTTTTATTCCGCTTTTCTTCAATGCTTCGTTCACTTTATCAGTGATGTTTATTATCTCACGCTTGTTTTTTGTGTTAAAGGTCAGATATTCAGTGTAAGACTTCATGGCAGATCGTCCTAAATTTGTTTAAAAAATTTGGATAAGTTTAAACCCAAACGGTTCAAGCTTAAAGTTGACAAATTCATCAATTTTAACCTCCGCTTTTTTGTCTTCAAAAACATCGTAAAACTTAACTTTTCCATTTCTAACTTTCTTTCTCAAAATTTCATCAATTTGGATTTTAGTCGTAACTCCCCATGTTGAAAGATTCGCCACGACAAGAACAAGTTCGTTTTCATATTTTCTCCAAAAAGCATAGATTTTATCATCGTTCAAAGTTTTCGCTTTGATCATTTCTCCTCTTTTCAGCGCAAGAGAATTTTTTCTAAAATTAAGCAATTTTTTATAAAACGAGTAAAACTTTATCCCTCTTTCACTTTTGTCTCTTGACATCACTTGTTTTTCAAAAAGCGAAAGATTCGTCGTATCACCATATTCTTGCCCATTGTAAATAAGTGGAACTCCTGGGATCGTATTGACTATAACTGCTGAAACGAGAGCCCCTTCATCACCGAAAAATTTAGTAGCTCTTGGCTTGTCGTGATTTTCATTGAATCGCAATCTCAATGCTCCTTTCGGGAACTTGTATTTTTCACTTTCAAGCACATTGTCAAGAACAGATGGCAAATGTCCTTTTCTTATTATCCTTGCGAGTGCATCATAAACATTCCAGCTATATGTTAAATCAAATGCCTCAAGATGTTGCTCCGGCAAGCTTCCTTCTGCGAGCATCATCACAGGTTTAATTTTGTCAAGTTCTTTTCTTGCCTCATTCCAAAAATCAATCGGGACAAGCTCAGCGACATCACAGCGATAGCCGTCAATATCAAATTCCTTCACCCAATATTTCATCACATCAAGCATGTATTTTCTTAACTCTGGATTATCATAATTTAAATCAGCGACATCTGTCCAGTCAGAATTTGGAGATATTATTTCCCCTACATCGTTTTTGGAATACCAGTCAGGATGTTTTTTAATTAACTCATTGTCCCAAGCAGTATGATTTATGACAAGGTCAATTATGACCTTAATCCCATTTTCATGTGCTGTTTTGACAAGTGATTTGAAATCCTCTTTCGTTCCATATTCGGGATTTATTTCGTAGTAATCTTTAACTGAATATGGGCTTCCAAGCGCTCCCTTCCTTCTTTCTTTTCCAATTGGATGAATTGGCATAAACCATATTACATTTATCCCAAGTTCCTTAAGCCGTGGGATTTCTTTTTCTATTTCTTTAAATGTTCCTTCTTTTGAAAATGCTCTTGGATAGATTTCGTAAATTATTGCATCTTTAACCCAATCTTCGCTTTTTCTCGCTTTTTTGTAATAAAATTCACTTTTCAAAAGGTCAGCGATTTCTGAATACTCAACTATTGCAACTGGTTTATAAATTCCTCCAGGTCCACCGTGATCATAAACCATTACGACAAGTTCATTTATCCCCTGTTTTAAAAACTTAGTTACATCAAAATAAAAATCATCGCTATATCCGCGATGCTCACCGACAAATTCACCATTTAACCAAACTCCGCAATCATCATCAACGCCACCGAATAAAATTGCGTATCTTTTCCCTTTCTCAATTCTTTTGACCTCAAAACTTTTATAATACCACGCAATCCCATCATGCTTTGAAAAATTAGAGTACCTCTCCCAAAAGCTTGGAACCTCAACCTTTTCCCAATCTGTTCTATCAAAATTAGCAGAGTACCAAAACTGTGAAAGCCCAACATCTTCTGGATCAATTTTAAAAAGCCATTCGCCACTTAAATCAACCATCTTTTTGATGCTGGAGGTATATTTTGAAGAAGAACACGAAAGAATAAAAAACACGACAGGAAGAATTAGAAAAAAATTTTTCATTTTATGACTATCATTTTTCTTACCTCATATCCGCGCTGTGTTTGAAGTTTATAAAAATAAATTCCGCTTGTCATCTCGTTGGTTTTAACATTTCCGAGGTTAAATAACACCTCTTTTCTACCTGCGCTTTGAAATCCATCAACTAAAACTGCAATTTCACGACCTACTATGTCATAAACGATCAATCGGACATAGGTATCGTTGAAAAGATGATAAATTATCTTTGTCTCGGAATTGAACGGATTTGGGAAATTCCCGATGATTTCAAAATCCTTGTTTAAACCAATTCCTATTTTGACCTCATCAGAATATTCAGAGCTCCCGTCTTTGTTAATTCGTCTAACTCTGTAATAATAAACTGCGTTGTTTTCAACCGCATTGTCAACGAAGACATATTTTTTCTGATCAGAAGATGAAACTTGATAAACAGGTTGAAAAGTCTCATCTCTTATTTTTCTCTCCACGATAAACTTATCAACAAATGCTGGATCTTCAATTTCCCAAATTATCGTAATGTTATTTCCTTTCATTTCAGCTGAAATTTTTATCTCTGGGGAACATATCGGAACAGAAGATGGAACAAACTTAACGCCGTTATGCTCAAGGTTGCTTACATTTCCAATGATGTTGATCGTTTCGTTTTCAAATTTCAAAAAGAAAAATATATCGCTATCAACCTTGACGAAGTATCTCGGGAGTCGCTGGACAAGTTCTGATTTTCTTGCCTTGAACATTACAACCTCGTCAATAGAAACATTCTCAAGTCTTATGGTAGGACGGTTCACCTCAAATTGTGAGAGATTTGGTATGAAGATTTCCTCAATTTTTTCTCCATCAATATAAAATTTCAAAACATTTTCAGATCCACTTGCGATTATTAAAACATTGTGCCAATCCCCATCGTTTACAAACTTCGGCAGTGTTATTTCATATTTCCCAATTGAATTGCTCATTGCAAGAAATATACTTCCTGCTTTCAGACCAACTGTCATAAAGCTTCTATCAATCCCTGACCTAATTGAAATTATCCTTCCCCTCATTGCCGTTGTTCTCAACCAGAATGAAAGCGTGAAACCATTTTTGGCACTAAATTTTTCATTGACATTAAATCTAATAAAACCATCTTTTTCAAATCTTACACATAGACCCGCTGTTTTTTCAATATAATTTTTAACCCTGATATTGATTTGAGCCTTTTCCAATTCAGCTGGATCAAAGATCAAAGAATCAACGGTGAATTTCACAGGTAAAAATTTCAATCCGACTTCACCAATTGATTTAGCGTTCGCTACAAAGACATAACTTCGCAAAGCGGACGAATGTATTAAGGTATCAACAAACAAAAGCGTTCTCTTACCAATAAATCCCCTCGGTAAGTTGTTTCTTATGTTTAAAAACTGATTTAACTTCGCTGGCTCAATATTGATGATTGAGTCTCTAATTAAATAGCTCTCACTTAAACTAATCTCCCCATCGGTTGAAAGGATTACTAAAATTGTATCGTCAGGTTCAGCCAAGACATCAAGTTTAACTGCAAATTTCTCACCCCTTATAACTTCATTTGGATATTGTATAAACGAGATCCTTTGTGCGAAAGATTGAGAAACCGCCATAATCAGCACAAAAAAGAAAAGCCCAAAATTACGCAAACTTAATTTAGAACACATAGAACTTTTATCATCGTCCATAGTAAACTTGACAAATTTATTTTATCGCATCTGCCTTAAAAATTCAAGTCTATCTTTTAATTTTGAAGCCGGGGTCAATAGCTTATCTTTCCCGAATATTGCTTCTTCTCTACTTGTGAAGACAAGCTCATATTCCTTGCTCATAACTATTGCTTCCTCGGGACAAACTTCTTCACAGAGTCCACAGTATATGCAACGCAACATATTTATTTCAAACTTTTTGGGATATCGTTCTTTATCAAGTTCAGTTTCATCAGCTACAACTTCAATGGCAAGTGCTGGGCAAACTCTTGAACAAAGTCCACAAGCAACGCATCTTTCAATCCCAGTTTCATCATCAACCACAAGAACAGGTCTTCCGCGGAACGATGCTGGAGGTTGCCATTTTACATCTGGATATTCAAATGTGACTTTTGGTTTAAATATCTGACGAAATGTTATACTCAAACCTTTTATAATTTCAGGAAGATAAAGTCGTTCAAGCAAATTCATATTTGACTTTCGCTTTATCTGCCTTGTCCTTGGTCTTCCGTTCGTTTTTATTTCCGTCATGTTAGATTAAATTTATTTTTGATTATCACTCAATATGTTAAAAGCGTTAAATCGCGTTAATAGTTTCAATTTAAACAATCATCTTAACAAGTCCAGTTGCAAGAACATTTAAAAGGGCAAGTGGTAACAAAACTTGCCATCCAAGACGCATAAGTTGATCGTATCTAAACCTTGGCAAAGTCCATCTAACAAGCATGAACAAGAAAATTATAACTCCAGCTTTTGCAAAGAACACGATTACTTGTAAAATTCCTGCAAGGTTCGGATTCATACCGCTGTAAATATCAACAAATGGGAAATACCAACCTCCAAAATAAAACGCCGTCATAAGTAAACTTGCTGTTATTATATTTGTGTATTCAGCAAGATAGAACGCCCCAAACTTCATACCAGAATATTCAGTATGATAACCCGCAACAAGTTCAGGCTCGGCTTCGGGAAGATCAAAAGGTAATCTGTTGGTCTCAGCGAATGCAGAAACGAGGAAAATTATAAATCCAACAGGTTGATAGAATATATTCCAGACATTTGCTTGCGAACGAACTATTTCATCAATTTGTATTGATCCAGAAACAAGAACAACACCAACAAGAGAAAGTCCAAGTGAAAGCTCATAACTTATCATTTGAGCAGAAGCCCTCAAAGCCCCAAGAAGTGAATACTTATTATTTGAAGACCATCCACTTAAGGTTATTCCGTAAACACCAAGCGAGCTTAGCGCAAGAATGTAAAGAAAACCAATATTCACATCAGCAACCGCAAGTTTAATTTCTTTGCCATCAATTACAAGCTTTTCTCCCAATGGCAAAACAGCAAAAACACTGTAAGCAACGAAAAGCGAAATTATTGGAGCAATTGTGTGCAAAGTTCTGTCGGCGTTTGCAGGAATGATTTCTTCTTTGAAAATAATTTTAACAACATCTGCGATTGGCTGAAACAATCCAAATGGACCAACTCTGTTTGGGCCGAGACGGTCCTGAATAAAAGCTGAAATTCTTCTCTCTACATATGTCAAAACAGCTGAAACTGTCAAAAAAAGAAGTATGAAAATCGCTGACTTAATTATGACAATCAATAGCGTTTCCATGTGCTTTGTGCTTTTTGTTTAAAAAATTTTTCCCATTTACAACAAAAAATTAACCCCCCATAAAAATGGGGGGATTAAATTAAAACCCAACCGTAGCCATTTCTTTATTTATCAACGCTCCTTCATCACCAATTGATTCATAGCTCAAACCCTTGAACTCACGAACACTTTGCGAAAGGTCATTGAATACATCATTGACATTTTTATAATTAAATTTAGCACCGAGTTCGTTAGCAAGCTGAGTGATTACCCACCACGAAGGTTTAACATTCCTTCTTTCACCGCTTGACCATCTATCAAATTCAGTTCCAAATTTAAATAATCTAGAAAGAGCAAGTTTTGATTTATCAATTTCGCCCGTGTTTGGCTTTGCCTGGCCGAATTTCCTCGGCTTGTAAAGCATGTATGGTTCAATATCTTTCGGCAGAACTGCTATATTTATCTTCTGAACTCTTCCTTCAAAATTCGTAAATGTCCCTTCTCTTTCAGCGAAAGATGCACTTGCAAATACAACTTTTGCTTTTTCAACAGTTTTGTTCTTATTTGTCGCATGAACAATTAAGTCAACATCGTCAAGCAAGTTGTAAATTTCGTCATTTAAAACAATATCGTCATCCATAACATACACAACTTTGATCCTTTTAGCTTTCAACCCTTCAATTATAGCATCAAATCCGAAACCATTATTTGCTTTGATTCCAACGAGTTTTGCTCCAGTTGAATTTGGAGTTTTATCTGCTCTTATGAGGAAATCGTCTTCGTCGCCATCTTTGACATGCGGTATAAAGTCAATGTATTTTGTCTTGAGAACAGATTTAGCAAACTTTTGAAGGATGAAATTATCTTCGTTTGTCGCATAAGCTGATCCAAATACAGCAATCTCATCTGGTTTGACTGTTTTAAGTATTGAAACAGCTTTTTCAATTGCGGTATCCCAATCAACCTCAACAAGTTCCCCATTTTGGCGAACCATTGGCGATTTTATTCTATCATCAGAGTTTACAGGTTTATAAGTAAAGCGACCATAGTCGCACATCCAATATCTATTGACTTCCATATTAATTCTCGGGGTAATTCTCAAAATTTCATTATTTCGCACCCACAGATAAACATTACAACCTCTTGCACAACCGGTGCATACGCTCGGGATAGCTGTCATATTCCATGTTCTCTCCTTAAACCTGAAATCTCTTGAAGTAAGAGCACCAACTGGACAAATATCAATTATGTTCATTGAATAAGGATTATCAACTCTTTTGCCTGGAAAAGTCGTTAAAACGACTCTATCACCTCTTTGCGCAAATGTCAATTGTGGATCTTTAACAATCTCTTCAAAAAATCTAACGCATCTTGAACACATTATACATCTTTCAACATCAAGAACTACATTCGGACCAAGTGGAACTCTTTTTGGTTTGTGAACTTTATTTTCATCGAATCTACTATGTCCCGGACCATAGATGTATGTATAATTTTGAAGTTTGCATTCACCCGCCTCGTCGCATATTGGACAATCTAACGGATGGTTAATTAATATAAATTCAAGAACGGCTTGCCTTGCTTTTTTAACTTTTTCACTTCGAGTATGAACGACCATTCCATCCATAACTCTGGTTGCACAAGCAATTGCAAGCTTCGGCATCTTTTCAATTTCAACAAGACACATTCTGCAATTCCCCGCTATTGAAAGCGCAGGATGATAGCAAAAGTGAGGTATATCAATCCCAAGTTCTTGAGCTGCTTGAAGAACGGTTATTCCATCTCTAACTTCAGTAGTAATTCCATCTATTGTTATTTTCGGCATTTAACTTTCTATTTTGTTTGCTAATCAAGTTTAATTAAGTCCTCAAGTGGTGTATATTCAAGATCAAAGGCTTCAGCAACTCCTAAATGAGTTACTTTTCCTTCAATTATATTAACACCTCTTCGTAATTCTTTGTTTGTTCTTATCGCCATTTCAAAACCTTTATCAGCAAGTTCAACCACATAAGGCAATGTTGCATTTGTAAGAGCAATTGTTGAAGTTTTAGGAACAGCTCCGGGCATATTTGCAACGCCGTAATGTATAACTCCATATTCAACATAAACAGGATCATCGTGGGTTGTTGCTCTTATCGTTTCAATACAGCCACCTTGATCAACTGAGACATCAATGATCACAGATCCTTCTTTCATTTGAGCAACCATTTCTTTTGTAACAAGTTTTGGGGCTTTTGCCCCCGGAATTAAAACAGCGCCAATTAAAACATCTGCTCTACGAACCGCTTTTGCTATATTGTATTCATTTGAAGCCATTGTGACAACATTCTTAGGCATGATGTCGTCAAGATATCTCAATCTTTGAAGATTAACATCAAGGATTGTAACTCTTGCCCCGAGCCCAGCTGCTATTTTCGCTGCGTTTGTTCCAACGACGCCAGCACCGATGATCGTAACATCTGCTGGCTCAACTCCGGGAACTCCACCCAGCAAAACTCCACGCCCTCCCATTGCTTTCTCAAGATATTTCGCTCCCTCCTGCGGAGCCATCCTTCCAGCAATTTCACTCATCGGCTCAAGTAGAGGCAAAGAACCATCATCTTTTTGAACTGTTTCATATGCAATTGCAATGCATCCGGATTTAATAACGGCTTCCGTTAACTCACGGCTTGCTGCAAAGTGAAAATATGTGAAAACAATTTGATCTTTTCTCAGCAACTCATATTCATAACCTATTGGCTCTTTAACCTTAACAATCATATCTGCTTTTGCGTAGATTTCCCTTGGATCGTCAACAATTTCAGCCCCAGCTTCTTTGTAAAGCTCATCGCTAAATCCACTGCCAAGTCCAGCTCCTTTTTCGACTAACACAGTATGACCGTGTGCTTTTAAAATTGAAACACCAGCTGGCAGGAGTGCTACTCTGTTTTCCATTCTTTTAATTTCTTTTGGAACGCCTACTATCATAGGTTTTCTCCATATTATTTTTTGCTGGATTTATAATAACTGTTGTAAATCTTTCTTCACTTAAAACCTCACTTGCGATCTCGCAAACTTCATCTGACGAAATTTTTTCAATTCTTCGTATAATATCAACTATATCGGAATATACACCATCATAAACAAGCTCGATTTGTGCCAATCGTTGCATTCTATTTGACATGCTTTCAAGCCCAATTAATAAAGAGCTTTTAACTTGCGCTTTAGCTCTCTTCAACTCTTTTAGATCAATCCCATTCTTAACAATTGAATTGAACTCTCTCCAAACCAATTCCAATGTTTTCTCCACATTTTTCTTATCACATGCAAAATAAACTCCGAGAACCCCAGAATCTTTGAACATCGTATAAAATGAATAAATTGAATAAACGAAACCATATTTCTCTCTTATATTTTGAAACAATCGCGAACTCATGCCATCACCAAGAATAGTGTTAAGAAGAAGCAGTTGATCTCTACTTGAATCCTTTGCCCCATAAGTTGCAGTGCCAATGCAAACATGGGCTTGACTCGTTGCTTTTTCAAGTTTTTGATGAATCGCTTTTACCTTTTGGGGCTTTTCCCTCTCATAGTAAAAGCCATTTGTACCTCCAGAGTTAAAAAATTTATCAACATACTTTACAAGTTCATCATGAACGAGATTTCCCGCTGCGGACACAACTATATTACTCGGATTGTAAAATTTTCTCATGTGTTCAAAAAGTTTCTCACGACTGAACTCTTTCACAGTTTTTCGTGTACCAATTATCGGAAAACCAAGTGGATGAGGATAATAAATATAATATTCAAGCAAGTCTCCAATATATTCTTCCAGATCATTCTCAATATCTTTTATCTCCTCAAAAACAACCCCCTTTTCTTTCTCAATTTCCTTTTTGTCAAAAATAGGATTTTGAATCATATCAGATAGTATTTCAACGCCTTCTCTTAGGTGCTCACTTAAAACTCTCACGTAAAAGCAAGTATTTTCCTTCGTTGTAAAAGCATTTAAATAACCCCCTATATCCTCAACGAATTCAGCAATTTCTCTTGTGTTTCGTCTTTTTGTCCCCTTAAAAAGCATGTGCTCTATAAAATGAGTGATCCCATTATTTGCTTCGGTTTCATCCCTTGAACCTACATTTATCCACACACCAAGCGAAACGCTTTTGACATATGGAATTGATTCTGAAACAACCCTTATGCCATTGTCAAGAACGGTTTTATTGTAATTTGCTGTAAAAGATTGAATCTTCTGATTTTCTACTACAACCGATTTTTTCATCTCTTTGTTTAAAATTTCAAAAGTTTTAAGTTTTCACTTGTCCAAATATACCAAGACCTTTTAAAATAATCAAGAAAAACTTAAATTTTTTGCCCCAATTTTAGCTTTGCCTTCCCAACAGTTTGAAAAAATTAACTTATAGTTCAATTCTGTGCAACACAACCGCCCCATCTACAACACTTTCATATTATCTACGAACTCGCCCGTTTTCACAATCATATATACCTCTCGAAAAACCCGAACAATTATGAAAATGCACACACATTCATACCTTTAACTTTTCACTTACAAGCATACAGATAAATCCTGCAAAAATGATTTCAGATCATCTCCTTCCACCCCACAATAAATTCAATCATTTGTCCAAGGATTGAAAGGATTTATATAGTTCTGATGCGACGCAAACAATTTTGGAATTATTCTCCCTTCATTTTTATCCCGAGTGTCATCCCCTTAATTAGATACACCGAAAGGAAACCCCACATTAAAAACAAGGTTTTATTTGCTTATTTTTATGAAATCAAATTCTATCGTTGTCGTAGAATTCCCAAAATCATCTTCTTCCCACATCTTTCAAGTTTTTTGCTATACTTTATTTTATCAAAATCATCTTCTTTACATCAATAAATCCTTCTGTTTCGAAACGATATAAATACACTCCACTTGGTAAATCTTTCGCGTCAAATTTCACAGAATATCTTCCCGCCTCATATTCTCCTAACACCAATACTTTCACAAGTTTTCCAAGAACACAGTAAACAGAAAGCTTAACTGTGCTTCTTTTTGGAAGATCAAATTCTATTGTAGTTGCCGAGTTGAACGGATTCGGATAATTTTGATACAGAGTAAAATGCTTGGGGATGGTTTCGTTTTTTCTTTCAACATCAAGTATTACACCGCCTTCTCGGTAAACTCCAAGCCCTCCGTTACCTGTTCCGATCCACTTGTTCCCTTGTCCATCTATAACTATTGACCAAACATCATTATCAGGTAAACCAGAATTCGTCGTGTTGTAAACTGTCCAATTTGTCCCATCAAACTTTGCAATTCCATCGCCATATGTTCCAATCCATTTATTTCCTTGCCCATCTATTGCAATTGAGTTAACCCAATCATTAGGTAAATTTGAATTAGTTGAGTTATAAACTATCCAACTTGTTCCGTCAAACTTAGCAAGTCCACCACCATATGTACCTATCCACTTGTTCCCTTGTTGATCTATAGCAATAAAGCGAACATCATTAAAAGGCAAGCTTGAATTTGATGTATTATAAACCGTCCAATTTCTACCGTCAAACTTTGCTACTCCTCCACCAGTTCCTATCCATTTATTTCCTTGTTTGTCTATAGCGATTGAATAAACAATATTACTTGGCAAACCTGAATTAGCTGTGTTATAAACCATCCAACTTGTCCCATCAAATTTAGCAAGTCCTCCACCTATCGTTCCGATCCACTTGTTCCCTTGTCCATCTATAACTATTGACCAAACATCATTATCAGGTAAACCAGAATTTGTCGTGTTGTAAACTGTCCAACTTGTCCCATCAAACTTTGCAACCCCACCACCATATGTCCCAATCCATTTGTTCTCCTGCCCATCTATTGCAATTGAGCGAATGTAGTTATTAGGCAAACTTGAATTCCATATGTTGTAAACTATCCATCTTGTTCCATCAAACTTTATAATCCCTCCACCCTCCGTTCCAATCCATTTATTTCGCTGTATATCTACCGCTATCACGCGAACATCATTGTTCGGCAATCCTGAGTTAGACATATTATAAACTGTCCACCTTGCCCCATCAAATTTTGCAAGTCCTCCACCACGCGTGGCGATCCATTTGTTAGCTTGAGCATCTACGGCAACTGAACGAATAAGATTGCTTGGCAAACCCGAATTTCTTGTGTTATATATTTCCCAATTTATTCCATCAAACTTAGCCAATCCATACCAAGTCCCAATCCATTTGTTATTTTGTCCATCTATGGCAATTGACATAACATCATCGCTTGGCAAATTAGAATTTGTTGTGGTGTATTCATCCCAATTTGTTCCATCAAACTTATTTACTCCGCCAAAGCTCCAATCCATATGTTCCCCTGTCTATCTATGGCAATTGAACGAATATAATTACTCACTAAGCCCGAATTTGCAGTGTTATAAATTATCCATTTTGTTCCATCAAACTTTGCAAGTCCTCCACCCCATGTACCGACCCATTTGTTACCTTGCCCATCTATAGCAATTGAACGAACTTCATTATTTGGCAATCCCGAATTTGATGTATTGTAAATCTCCCATCTTATCCCGTCAAACTTTGCCAGCCCACCATGATGCGTGCCAATCCATTTGTTCCCCTGCTCATCTATAACGATTGAATAAACTTTATCATCAGGTAAACCTGAATTTAACACATTGTAAACTATCCATCTCACTCCATCAAACTTTGCAACTCCCCCAAACCCTGTCCCAATCCATTTGTTTCCTTGTCTATCTATAGCAATTGCCCGAACCAAATTACCAGGTATACCTGAATTTGACCTGTTATAAAATATCATTGCTCCTGTCTCCTTATTAAACTTTACTAATCCACCACTTGTTCCTACCCAAACATAATTACCCTCAAATGCAACAGCATAAACATCATTGCCATATGTGAAATTAATCCATTCCGGATTCTGTGAAAAAAGAATACTTGCAATTAAAACCAAAACTAAAATGGTTTTAATTTTTACCCCCCTCATATCTAAGTTCCTCCTTGATTTTCGCAAATTAATTTTGTTAACTAAAAATCTATATCCACCCCGAAGCACCTTCGAGTGATTATGACAGATATACCCTCTGTTTGTGATTTTTAACCATATAAAATTTAGCAAATAAAATTATTTCGGTCAATTTTTCTCCTCAAGCAAAGCAAGCCAACAAAAATCTCGCTAAAAAGCCGATCTAAAACAATTTCATTTAACTTTTACACTTATTTCTTTAATTTCACTGAACTTTTAGTTAACACAACTTGATTTTTGTTCAAATGAATTTTTAAATTTCATAAAAAAATTCCACCCATGTTTTGGAGAATCTCACTTTCATTGATTTTTATAATAGCCAGCATTTTCGCCCAAGATTTTGAATATGATTATCTAATTCAAAACGCAAGAATAATTGACGGCACCGGTGCTCCATGGTTTATAGGTGATGTTGGAATAAAAGGGGACAAAATTGTAGATGTTGCCTTCAAACTTGATGAAAATAAAGCTAAAAAAGTCATAAACGCTAAGGGTTTATATCTCTCTCCGGGGTTCATTGATATTCACTCACATGCAAGAGGTGGATTAATTTTTGAACCAACGATGGAAAATTTGCTTAGACAAGGCATAACAACAGTTATTGAAGGAAACGATGGCTCATCACCCCTTCCATTAAGAACAGCCTTTGAAGAATTTGGAAAACTACCGCTCGGAGCAAATATCGGTTTCTTTGTTGGTCATGGGACTATTAGAGATTCAGTTATGAATTGGGAAAATAGAAAACCTACAAAAGAAGAACTTAACAGAATGAAATATCTTGTCGAAGAAGCGATGAAAGAAGGAGCTTTTGGTTTATCAACAGGACTCATTTATCCCCCAGGTTCATTTGCTGAAACCGATGAAATAATAGAACTTTCAAAAGTCGCAGCAAAATTCGGAGGAATATATATAACTCACATGAGAAACGAATCAAACAAAATCCTCGAATCCATTGAAGAAACAATAAAAATAGGCAAAGAAGCAAAAATCCCGGTTCAGATCACACATCATAAAATAGTAGGTCGTGCAAACTGGGGAATGAGTTTGAAAACCTTGTTAAGAGTTGAAAGAGCAAGGGAGGAAGAAGGGATTGATATAACCCTTGATCAATATCCATATACAGCAACGCATACTGGAATAACCGTGCTAATTCCAAACTGGGCAATGGCAGAGGGAAATGAAAAATTATTAGAGAGATTGAAAAATCCAGAACTTAGAAATCTTATAAAGCAAGGTATCGTTGAAAACATGAAAAGTGACCGCGGAAGTGGTGATCCCGCAAACATTCAAATTGGAAGTTGCAGATGGAAACCTGAATATCAAGGTAAAACGCTCGCTCAAATCTTAAAAGAAAGAGGAATTGAACCAAATTTTGAAAATGCGAGCGAACTTGTAATTGAAATTGTTGAAAATGGTGGTGCAACAGCAATTTTCCACTCCCTTAGCGAAGAAGATCTACAAAGAATTATGCGATTCCCTTGGACGATGATAGCAACAGATGGAGGAGTTGCAAAACCCGAGATGGGTTTCCCCCACCCGAGAACATATGGAACATTTCCAAGAGTATTATCAAAATATGTCCGGGACTTGGGGCTTTTAACACTTGAAGAAGCAATCAGAAAAATGACTTCACTTCCAGCGTGGAGATTAAAACTTTTCAAGCGCGGTTTGATAAGACCTGGATATTACGCTGATATAGTTGTTTTTGATTATGAAAATATCAAAGACAAAGCGACATTTCAAAATCCACATCAGTATTCAGAAGGTGTCGTGTATCTATGGGTCAATGGTGTTCTAACAATTGAAAATGGGAAATTAACAGGAAAAACAGGTGGTAGAGTTTTGAAGCGTGGTGAAAATTAATTAATTGAATTTGTTCACAAATTTTTTAAATTACATAAAAACAAATCAATTTCTTAACAATGAAACACCTTGTAGCAGTTGCACAAATTGATTGCATCCTTGGAGACTTAAAGCGAAACCTTGAAAAGCATGTACACTATATTCAAGAAGCCATAAAAGAAAAAGCAAAATTAATCTTATTTCCAGAACTCAGCTTAACAGGTTACACCTTGCGCGATATCACCGCTGAAATTGCCATTAATCCATTTAGATCAAACGCTTTCGACGATCTAAAAAAATTAAGCAAGGAGATAATCATCATCGTCGGTGGGGTTGAAGAAGGGGAAAACTATGGAATTTATAACTCCGCTTTCGTATTTGAAGATGGCGAAATAAAACATGTTCACAGAAAAATCTATCCACCAACTTATGGGATGTTTGAGGAAATGAGATATTTTTCGTGTGGAAACAAAGTTCATACATTTGACACTAAAATTGGACGGATGGGAATTTTAATATGTGAAGATTTATGGCATATCTCGCTTCCATACCTACTTGCAATCCAAGGTGCAACCATCATAGCAGGACTTGCAGCAAGCCCAACAAGGATATCAGGAGAATCAGATGAACTCACAAACTATAAGATCAATTCAGAACATCACAAGACCTATGCACGGTTGTTAAGCATCTATCTTCTATTCAGCAATAGAGTTGGATACGAGGATGGAGTGAATTTTTGGGGTGGTTCTGAAATCGTTAATTCAGATGGTGAAGTCATAGCCCTCGCAAAGCTTTTTGAGGAAGATTTGATTTTTGGAGAAATTGATTTTAACATCATAAAAAGATCAAGACAATTTTCAAGACATTTCATTGATGAGAATCCTTTCATTGTAGCACAAGAGCTTGAAAGAATCTTGAAAGCTCAAAAATAAAAACGCAGGCATAACGCCTGCGTTTTCAATCAAGATTGATGATTTTTTATTAAATGTTCTAAAACTTTAATCTCAGTTCTGTTGCAATTGAAAAATGACGCAGATCACCACCTCTCATAAATTCGTTTAAATTACCCGTTGCAATGTTTAATTCCATAAAAGGAAGGTTCAACCCAGTTCCAGCAGAAAGAGCAAAACCTTCAAAACCACCAACCGATACCCCTGCTCTTAATGGTAAAAACCCAATCAAACGCCATTCAACACCAAGTCCAAATCTCGGTGACTTAAAACTTATATGCTCGTTCCCAATCGGTTGATAATAATCCGCAGATATAAGCATTCTTCCTGGGAAAAATGGAAGAAGCGTTTTCAAATCAGTGGCGACTCCAAATCTTATTGCCGTTGGCAAACCTGCCGAAAAACTTCCCTTTTTCTTTCTATTTGGGCTATTAACATAATTTTCAAAGCTTTCCCCCAAACTATCCATTTTCTCCTGCGTAGTATAACCTGTAAACTTAAAAACAGTATCACCTGAAATCGTGCCAGCGTTTTTCGTCCATTTAACAGAACCAATATCAGTTATGCTCAACCCAGCGACAAATAAGCCAAGTATCTCAGCGCTTGCTCCAATATCAAATCCAAGTCCAGTTCCAGCAGGGCTTGGGAAAGGCGTAAATTTAGCTTCTTTATCTGGATCAAGGAAATCTACACCAGCTTTTTTCAAAAGCCCACTCATCCTTGCCGTTATCTCATAACCTCTTGATGAATCAGCGGTTTCAAGAGTTAAATTAAGTTTGTCACTTCCTACATAACCAAAACCTTGAATATATTTCACTCCGACACCAAAATTGATATTTTTGACTGCAACGAAATTAACAGGCAATTTTGTCCCAAATGAAACTGAAAATTCCCTCATCCATGTGCCCCCAATAGCAAGATTACTTGCATAAACGGAACCAGGCGTATTCCCATAAAGCATGAACCTAAAGAATTCCCTTGGCACCCCAAACTTTGATACAATCCTTTCCCTCACCCCGAGCGCAATTCCTACACTTTTAATTCGAAACGCTAAATTTAATAACTTAACATCAATTTGCGACATCAAAGTCCCCGGATCCTCTCTAAAAGAATCGAGTATCTTTCGCTTGTCGGCATCCGTAAGATGCCTTGGAACTTTCTTACCAGCACTATCAACGCCAGTGAAATAATCAAGATAAAGATTGTAGCTTAAAAAGTTCATCCCGATGCCCGCTCCGAACTGTGGGATCAAACTCATCGTAAAGCTACTATTATCATTGTAAATTATCGGTTTCTGCTCCTTAACAATAAAATCTAAATCTTTAAAATCAACGACTTTTTCTTCCTTCGTTTCCTTCCTTGAAATTCTAATTGTTCCGCTAATCACAGAGTTTGGATTAACTCTGAATCTGTTTATAACAAGAGTTTCATATCCCCTTTGCGTTACAACAATCGTGTAATTTCCAGCCGGGACATTCTTAATTGAAAATTCACCGCTGAAATTTGCCCGAGTTGTTATGTTTACATTTCTAATGGTCACCTGCGCTCCTGGAATAGGTTGCTTTGTTTCCGCATCAATTATTTTACCACTTATTTCGGAACCTCTTTCAATTCCCATATATGCAAGCAAAGCAGGATTTATGCCAATTGCGTCTATTGTCCGACTCGTTGCTGTGGTTGCTCCAGCCATTCCAAGCCCACGAACATTTGACTTATCATCACCACCAAGTGCTATTTTAAATAAAATTAAGCTGGTTAAAATCAGTGTTTTAAACCTCATCTTATGTTCCCTTTTTTATTTGTTTGAAAACTCAACTTTGTAATTCAACCTTCCATAAATTTTAACTTTGATTGAATCAGTTGTTCTAAACTTAACTACATTTCCGTTTCCAGCGGTCGCAAGCGAGATAAAGGATCTAATAAACTTCATGTTTTTAAGCTTTTGAATTTCGCTTTTTTCAAGTTCTATGACATTTACAAATTTTGATGTCCTCACAGAAAAGCCATTGTTATCAACTAACGCGGACGGAATTGTGAAATTGCTCGTTTTTGGAATTGATATCAAGGAATCCATAACAAAGCCAAGTATCGTAGCTCTAAATTTCAATTCAACTCCAATTCCATTTTCAATTTCAACAAATAATTTACCATAGTTCATCTTATCAAGTTCTTTTTTCGTCTCTGATGAAAGTTCTTCAACTTCACTTGTATCTTTAAGTTCAGCATTTGAAATCCCAACGCTTAGCGGGAAACTCACTGTAACCGAACCGTAAATTGAATCACTTGAAGAAGCACGCCCAGTTTGATAATCAGGATTTAAGAACACAAAGCCTAATACTGTTATATATTCTGGAAGTTCACCATCAGCACTAGTGAATGAATTTATGAAGTTAACTATATTGCTGTTGCTCTTGTTAAGCAATATCCTATGAGATGCTCCCGAAAACCTTCTTTGATCAATCGGTATTTCAAGCGAATCAGTTTTGCCAGTTTTTTGATTTACAGCTTTTATCTTCAAATTCATATCAAATGAAAATTGAGCTGTTTTGACAAGGTTTATCTCAACCTGAACATCATCAAGCCTTAAATTACCTTTAAATTTTTCCCTGTAATCTTTTAGTCCCGAAAGGTCAATTCTTTGTTCCTCAAAATCAATTCTGGTTGGCTTAACTTTACCGGAAACTGATTCAATGACAAGATTTGACAAAGTTATTTCTGCCGAAAGCCCATCGTTCTTACTTATCGTTCTGAATTCATTTCCCGTGTCTTCTGTGCGAACTTCAAGACGGTAAGATATTTTATTTGAAAGAGCAGAAGGATTTGAAGGATCTCCAACGAGTCTATAATCAGCAAGGTTCACACTCCGCAAGATGACATTATTTGCGGAATTTTTCCGACCTATATTTATCGGAATCCTAAGCGGAGTGTTATCAGCTTTTCTTATGAAATTGTAAAGCGTAAGTGTTCCATTTAAGCCAAGGTCAATGTTATTCGTAATTCTAAGTCGCAGTTGCCCACTTTTGAATGTGACCTGTTGTATTACATTTGGTTGAGGTTCGTTTTGTTCAAATATAAACGAGGTATCAATCACAACTGGCTCTGTTTGAGTGGGGATTCGAGCAGTTGCAGATGCGATTCTTAAATTCTCAAGTGAGGCTGAAACTGTAACAACCATTTGATTTACATCAAGATAAACAGCCGTTCCACCACTGCCAGGAGATAAGACAGTGACAGTTAGAGCAAGGTTTGGTGACAAACTTCTTCCCGCTAAATTTACCTCTGATGTTTTGATTGAATTTGCTCTTATTGTGTCATCTCTAAATAAAGTAACAATAGGATTAGCTGGATCTCCCTGAGCATAAACCTTTAAACCACCAAGAAGTATCAACGGAACTGGAAGCCCATTATTTATCGTGACTCTCAAAACCCCTGCATCAAAAGTTACAGATTGAAAATTCTCAAAAGCGCTAAAATTTGTTGAGATCGTTTGACCAGGTGAGTTTGACGGGATAACATAATTCCCTGGCGGAAGATCCGGTGGTATAGTTGGAAAGATTTGATTCGCTGTAATTCTTGCGCTTGCAGTTCCTGGGTATTTGATCTCAAAATTTCCAAGTTGTGTTTGTGCAGTTGTTGAGACATCAGAAATTTTTAAGTTATCACCAACTTTCGTCGCTTCCAAGTTATTTGTTGTGGTATAATAAATTTGATTGTTTGCTCCTATTTTCAAGTATGATGTATCCTTTTCAATCAACTCACCAAGAGAGAAACTCCTATCAAAAATAGGAACTGTTAAATTCACATCCCAACTTGGCATAACAGGTTCGGATGGTTTTTCAAAACATCCATATAAAAAAATAAAAGTAAAAATTAAAAGAAAAGTTAACTTTCGCATTTTTGCACCAATGAGTTTATTTTGTGTTTCCAGTTATAAGTTAAGCAAATTTATTAAGTTTGTAAAGTGATTGAAATCACATCTCGATAAATGCTTTTAAATGAGTCTCAACTGAGCTTGCAAGTGCGTTAAGATTATATCCACCTTCAAGAACAGATAAAATTCTGTTGTTCGAAAACTTTTTCGCAACTTCACAGGTTAATTTGGTCATCATCTCAAAAGATTCTTCCGTAAGATTCATTCCCGCAAGTGGATCATCTCGGTGGGCATCGAAACCTGCAGAAATGATGATAAATTCGGGCTGGAACTTTTCAAGCGCGGGAACGACCTCATTACCGAAAATTTTTAAATAATCTTCGTCATTTGAACCGGCAGGCATTGGAAAATTTAAAGTAAACCCATATCCTCTCCCGCTCCCTTTTTCATCTCTTGAACCTGTCCCCGGATAAAACGGATATTGATGCAAGCTTATGTAAAGAACAGTTGGATCTTCATAAAATATCTCTTGCGTCCCATTGCCATGATGAACATCCCAATCAATTATTACAACTTTTCCGACACCGTACATTTCTTGCGCATATCTTGCAGCGATTGCAACATTATTGAAAAGGCAAAATCCCATAACCCTTTCACTTTCTGCATGATGCCCAGGTGGTCTAACAGCGCAAAATATCTTATCCATTTCTCCACTAAAAATTTTATCAACACCTTCCAGCACCCCTGAAACAGCAAGCATTGCCACACTGTAAGAATCTTTACTCACATAAGTATCTCCGAAATCAAGCAATCGCACTCCAGATAAAATAGAACTCTTAACAAACTCAACATGTCTTGGTGTGTGAACCTTAAGAATCCACTTTTCAACATCGTTTCTCCGCGCCGGTGCAATCCAATTGATTTTTTGATTTAATTCAGATTTTCTCAAATGCTCAACTATCGCTGTTAACCTTTCTTTTCTTTCCGGATGCCAAGCCCCTGTATCATGCTTTAAATAATCCTCGTGATAAATTAAGCCAATATTTTTCATTTGGTCAAAAAATTTTACTTTGAAAACTCAACAAAACAGCAATTAAGAAATTTACAGCATGGCTTATAAAACAAAGCAAACAGTTGACCCTCAAAACTTTCAGCAGAGCGTAAATTAAATAAACTCCTAAAACAACCACGATCCACGAAATTAAAACGATTGCGATTTTAATATAATTGTTAAAGTCAAAAATAACAAAAAGAAAAATCGCTAAATAATAAAAAAGTCCGTATACAAAATTCGGAAAGCCGAGAATTTTAGCATATTTTGTGTTAATTATCGTCTCGCAAGTGGAGCCGGACAGTTTACATACATTTGGAAGAAGAAATTTCGCAGGGGAAATGAAACGCAAATAAATAAGCGTAAAATAAAGCGAGATATAAAATCCGATAGCGGATAAAATTCCCAAGGATATTTTTGTTACCATGATAATAAAATAAAAAAATCCCGACGAATGCGTCGGGATTTAAATTAAGCTGGTTTTTGGACTCGTCCAAGTTTTATACAGGTAGCACATACTTTTATTCTCCTAACTTCGCCATTTACAACCGCTCTTACTCTTTGAAGATTTGGTATCCATCTTCTTTTTGAAAGGTTGTGAGCGTGGCTTATGCTATGTCCTGAGATCGGTCTTTTGCCACAAATCGCACAGATATTTGCCATATGTCCATCATTTTTTATTTAACAAAAATTTTGAGGCGACGCTGGGATTCGAACCCAGGAATAGCGGTTTTGCAGACCGCCCCCTTAGCCACTTGGGTACGTCGCCTTTCTCGTTTATAAATATAAAAATTTAAACGAAAAAAAACAATCTTTCGTCATCACTACATACTGAAAGTCCTCAACTCAACTTTTTCATTCGTTCAAAAACCTGATGAATCTTTCAATAGTTAAAACATTAAACTTTACGCTGTAAAAACTTGTAAAAGGAAGCCGGTTTAAATCAGTCTGGCTTCCTAAACTTGTAAAATTTTTATTTTCTTTTTAACTTTGCCTTTGAAAAAGCACATAATTACCAAAAAAAATTTCAAATTTAAAAATGCCATCAAAGTTAATTTTTAGGTCAAGTTGCCCCTAAGAAAAGGATATTCCTTGCCTAAAAACGATGTCCCTGAAAAACACATTCAAGATTTAATCCCCCCAAAATTTTTGGGTTCGTCCCCGCCGAACCTTCCTGAAATTAGCGAAAATGAAGTCGTCAGACACTACATCCGGCTTTCAACGATGAATTATCATGTCGATAAAGGTTTTTATCCGCTTGGCTCATGCACGATGAAATATAACCCCAAAATCAACGAAGTCACTGCTTCATTACCTGGTTTCAAAGATATTCATCCACACATGGACGACGAACTCGTCCAAGGCGCCCTTCAAGTTATGTATGAACTTTCTGAAATGCTTGCTGAAATAACCGGAATGAAAGCTGTGTCCCTACAACCAGCTGCAGGTGCCCACGGTGAGTTGACAGGAATTTTAATGATAAGAGCATATCATGAAAAACTTGGAAATCCAAGGAAAAAAATTCTCGTCCCCGACTCTGCTCACGGAACAAATCCAGCAAGCGTTACAATCTCAGGTTATACCGCTGTAAGCGTCAAATCAAATGAATATGGAACGATCGATCTTGAAGATTTAAAATCCAAACTTGATGAAGATGTAGCTGGAATAATGCTTACAAATCCAAATACGCTTGGAATTTTTGAAAAAGACATACTCAAAATTGAAAAACTTATACATGATGCTGGAGCTTTGATGTATATGGATGGTGCAAATCTTAACGCCCTTGTCGGAATAACAAGACCTGGAGATATGGGTTTTGATGTTGTTCATCTGAATTTGCACAAGACATTTTCAACACCGCATGGTGGCGGAGGTCCAGGCTCAGGTCCAGTTGCAGTAAGTGAAAAACTCGTTCCATTTCTACCAATCCCAAGAATTGAAAAAAGAGATGGTAAATTCGTCTTAAATTACAATTATCCAGATTCAATTGGCAAAATCCACACCTTCTTTGGAAACTTCGGAATGATGATTAGGGCTTATACTTATATCAGAATGCTTGGAAGCAAAGGTTTAAGAGAAGTGAGTGAAAACGCAATTATAAATTCAAATTACCTCTTAAGTAGAATAAAAGACTACTTTGATAGACCTTACCTTGGAAAACCACTTCATGAATTTGTTGTATCAGGCAGTAGATACAAATTTGAATACAATGTCAGAACTCTTGACATAGCAAAGCGACTCCTTGATTACGGATTTCACGCTCCAACAGTTTATTTCCCATTGATCGTATCAGAAGCATTGATGATCGAACCTACCGAGACGGAAACTAAAGAAACACTTGATGCTTTCGCTGATGCGTTGATAAAAATAATTGAAGAAATAAAAACAAACCCAGAGATAGTTTTAACAGCTCCACACACAACACCTGTCAAACGACTTGACGACGCCTATGCTTCAAAAAATGTAAATGTTTGTTTTAAAGAATGAAACCTCTCACAGGGGCTCCACAAAATTGGAGCCCCTATTCATACCACATTTTATCCCCCACTTTACCTTCCTAAGAAAAGAAACGAAATCAAATCCATTGATGTTAAAAAATTTAAAAGCAAATTTTTATCAAATATGAAAAAATACAATCGCCTAATAAACGAGAAAAGTCCATATTTACTCCAACACGCTGAAAATCCAGTTGATTGGTATCCATGGTGCGATGAGGCATTTGAAAAAGCAAAAGTTGAAGATAAACCGATATTTCTTTCAATTGGATATTCAACTTGCCATTGGTGCCATGTGATGGAGAAAGAGTCCTTCGAAGATGAAGAGGTTGCAAAAATTCTAAATGAAAATTTCGTATCAATAAAAGTTGATAGAGAAGAACGACCCGATATTGATTCAGTTTATATGAGCGTATGCCAAGCTATGACAGGACATGGCGGATGGCCATTGACTATAATAATGACACCAGATAAAAAACCATTTTTCGCTGGAACTTACATACCAAAACATTCAAGATTCGGAAGAATCGGATTAATTGATCTTCTTCAAAGAGTTTCGCATCTCTGGAAAGAAAACAAAGAAAAACTCCTATCTCTTGCGGATGAAATAACTACCGATCTCAAACAAGCATTTTCGCAATCAATAGTAAATGACACGATAGATGAATCGGTTTTATCGTTAGCATACGATCAACTCAAATCACAATTTGACCCAGAATATGGTGGTTTTGGAAAAGCTCCGAAATTTCCAATTCCACACAATCTTATGTTTCTTTTGAGATATTGGAGAAAAACTGGAAACCCAAAAGCACTTGAAATGGTTGAGCAAACTTTAAATTCGATGTATCTTGGTGGAATATATGATCACATTGGCTTTGGATTTCATAGGTATTCAACGGATAGATATTGGCTCTTGCCTCATTTTGAGAAAATGCTATACGACCAAGCTCTTCTTCTAATCGCATATCTTGAAACATACCAAGCAACTCAAAATCAAAAATACGCCCGAATTTGCAACGAAATTTCCTCATATGTTTTAAGAAACTTAACAAATCCAAACGGCGGATTTTTCTCCGCCGAAGATGCGGACAGCGAAGGTGAAGAAGGTAAATTTTACTTGTGGGAATTTAATGAACTAAAAGAAATTTTAAATCAAGAGGAGTTTAACTTCGTCGTTGGGAAATTCAATATCCAAATAGATGGAAACTATTATGACGAGGTTAGGAAAAGCAAGACAGGTAAGAATATATTCTATCTTACAGAACACCTCAGCAATGAAAACATCACAAAATGGGAAACCATAAGACAAAAACTTTTTAAATATAGAGAGCAAAGAATTCACCCGCTCAAAGACGATAAAATACTAACCGATTGGAACGGACTTATGATCTGCGCATTTGCAAGGGCATATTCTGTGTTAAGAAATGAAAATTATTTAAACATTGCAAAGAATAGCGCTGACTTTATTTTAAAAAACCTTTTGAAAGATGGTAAACTACTACATAGATTCAGAGATGGCGAAGCAAAGATAAACGCTTATCTTGATGATTACGCTTTTTTAATCTGGGGATTAATTGAACTATATGAAGCAAGCTTTGAAACCAAATATCTTAGAAATGCAATTGTGCTAACCGAAAAAATGATTCAACTCTTTTGGGATGATGAAAA
>JBCNVC010000030.1:0-20188 GCA_039630395.1 Candidatus Kryptonium sp.
GCAAGCACCCATAATGCGTTCGTTAATGTTGTTGCTCGTGATAGATCAATTGATAATGTTTTTACTTGCTTCATCTTGCACAAGGTTTTTATTTTTAAAAATTAATTTTTTTAAAAAATAAAACTGTCTCCTCAATGACTTTGACAAGTTGATAACTTGGTTGATCCAGTGGATGTTTTATGTTGAAAAAATGATTTGCTTCTGAAATCAAAACAAGCTTCGCATGTTCCGGGTTCGCATTTTTCAATTTCTCCGACTCAATCAAAGGCACTATTACATCAGCTGTTCCATGAACAATTAAAATTGGAACTTTCAATTTTGAAATCGCCCTCAAGATATCATACCTCTCTTGGTTCTCAACGAAATCATCGTAAACGATCTTTTCAATTTTAATTTGAATCATAGAATCAGGAACACGTAAAAAAATATAACCATTTTTTTGCAATTCTTCAATCTGATGTCTGCTGTATCTTTGGAATGTTGATATTGAAGCCCACAAAGCAAGCGCTTCAACTCTTTCGTCCTCAACCGCCTTTATAACTGATATACCTCCACCAGCTGAATGTCCAAGCAAAAACAATCGCCCATTAGTTAACATTTTAAACTCATTGGAAAAAACATATTCAATCACTGCGGTTAGATCTTCAATCTGCTTTGAAATGGTGTTCCTTGCAAGTTTATTGAAATCCGTTATCTTGTTCGGATTTTCGCTAACCCCATTGTGTGAAAAATTAAACCTCACAAATACGAAACCATTTTCAGCAAATTTGTTTGCGACATACGGGATGAAACCCCAATCTTTAAATCCAAGGAAACCATGCGAATAAATCACAACAGGTGCTGGTAAAAAGTCATTAACAAAATGAACATTTGCTGTTATCCGATCCCCTGAAGCGTTGTGAAGAATTAAATCTCTAATTTCAATCTTCATTTGTGCGTTAAATTTAAGTTTTTATAGATTCACATTTTTCTTGATATCAAACTTTCAGCAAGAAGCATTAAGACTGAAAGCGCAAGGAAAAACTTCCATAATTCAACCCCATATCTTTCTCTTAAAATTTCATCTTTGATCCTACGCTCTGAATATCCAAGTATTTTATACTGCTTCACCCCAAAGGCTTCAAGAAAAGAAGCAATTCTTTTTTCATTTTCTTTCTCATACTCAAACTCTTCCGCTGGTGGATTAAAAGCAAACTTTAAGATATCATCTCTTCCACCGCTTGATATGGTATAAATTCCCGGAACTGTCGCCTGACTTATCCTCACAAAATTTCCATCTAATCCAAAAGCGAAATCGCTCCCATCCGGTCGCAGAAGTTTTAAATCTTTAAAACCATGACCATAAAACTTTTTGATTAAATCAACCCTGAATTCAGCCGTATCACCAATTGAATATTCAGTTTTCAACCCAGATGGAGTTGTCAGATACAGAATCGTCTGAAAAACAAGTGGGACGAAAATTCCCTTGTAAGGTAAATCTGAAACCCTATCGGTTGGCTCGGTCGTAAAAATTAAAATTTTACCGCTTCCCTCGGACTTTTCAATTAGAAACGGACTTCCATCTGAAAATTCAACGATGGATGTAAAACCGTAATTTGTCCTAAACTTAACAAATTCCCTTACTTCTGGGGATTCCAATTTTTTAGGTGCTTCTGTGAAGACATTCTCAAAAACTGGATGATTTAAATCAATTTTTGAAAAAAACATTTTTTGCTTTACTATGCCTTCAAACTCAGGTAATTTAAAAACGGAATTGAAATTCTGATTCAAATTTTGGAAGTTCGCAAGTCCTCCCATAAAAATCACAGCTCCTCCACCATTTGAAACAAAATTTCTCAATCTATCAGAAATGCTCTTATCAATTTGAGTTGGTTTCACGAGGAAGACGACATCAAAATTTGAAAAATCAACTTTCGCTAAAGATTGAAACGATATCTGCGTTATTTTAAGAAATTCTTTTTTATATATCTCATGAACCGTTGAAAGAGCAAGTTTTAAAAATCTAAGGTCATCTTCATTTCCGACGAGCAAAAGATTTATCTTGGTTGGAATGAAAAAAGTGAAAAATCGTTTGTTATCAAAATTGAAGTTATCGTCTTCTATTTCAACGAAACCTTCAACGAATCCTGATAAATCTTCTGTTAAGATATTAAAATCAATCAATCGTGATTCCCCGCTTTTAATGTTTACGCTTTTCTGCGCAACTCTTCTGCCATTTAGAAAAACACTTGCGACATAATTTGAGACATCGCTTTGCCCATGATTTGAAATAATTGCGTCAATCCCAAGAGTTCGCCCCGGGAAAATTATCTTGTTTTTTATTTCAATTTTATCAATGGAAAAATTTTGTCCCCCGAACTCACCAACATTTACCAAAAAAAGCCTAACATCTGGGGGAATTTTAATACTGCGATTTAGAGTGTCAAGCGAAAACGCGAATTCACTTTTTTGAAGGTCGGAGATTATATAGATTTCACGATTTAAATTTTTTGCCTTTTCAATAAGTACACTTGCGATCGCAAGCGCTTCATGGAGTTTTTTATGTGTATATGTCAACTCAGTTTCTTCAATAAGCTTTCTAAAAAAAGAGATATTGTGCACAAATCCATCAGTAGTAACGGTTGGAAGATCTGACATGCGGATCAGCGCGAATTCATCTGATTCGCTTAAAACATCCGCGATGCCTTGTGCAGCTGATTTCGCCTGATTTATAAAGTTTCCGTTTTCATCAGTTGAAGCCATGCTCAAAGTATTGTCAATTATCACGATAACGCTACTTCTTGCTTGCCCTGCGATGATAGGTTTGAAAAGATAACCTTTTATCACAGGTCTTGAAAAAGCAAGGACTAAGAAAACAATTGCAAGGGTGCGAATAATGAGAAGAATTATTTGCTTTATTTTTAAAGAACGAATTCTTGAGCGTTGAAGCTCTTTTAAAAACTTAACACTACTAAATTCAACTGTTTTCAACCTGCGTAGATTGAATAGATGAATTAGGACTGGGATAACGGAGGCAACAAGTGCGAATAAAAAAGCTGGATTTAAAAATGTCATCTCAAAAGAGATTTATTTTCCTAAATCAATTTGATAAATGACCCTGCGTTGAATTTCCCTTGCCGTTTTGGTATTTGCAAGTCCTCCTTGCGCTGTTTCCTTAAGCTTTGGAGACATCAATTCTGCTACCTCATTCATCGCAAATATCACTTCATCAAGCGGGACGATGGATTCAACACCAGAAAGAGCGATTTGTGCAGATGTGAAAGCATTTGCAACACCAACAGCATTTCTAAAAATACATGGGATCTCAACAAGCCCTGCAATTGGATCGCAGACAAGCCCCATTGCATTTTGAATCGCAAAAGACGCAGCGCTTTCAATTTGTTTATTATTTCCACCGAGAAGATAAACGATCGCGGCTGCACCCATAGCAGCTGCGCTTCCTGTCTCACCCATACATCCAGCTTCAGAACCTGCAACGGAAGCGTTTTTAACAATTAAGAGACCAATTGCAGAAGCGACAAGCAAACCTTCAATCGCTCTATTTTCATCTACTCCGTGCTCTTCCATCATAGTTGTTATAACAGCTGGCATGATTCCAGATGAACCCGCGGTCGGAGCTGCCGCAATCCTACCCATGCAGGCGTTAACTTCGCTAACAGCCATAGCTCTTGCAATTGCCTTCTGAAAATTCACAGTTAAAACATTTATCTTCGCATTATATACCCTTTTAGCGTAATTATTTAACAAACCACTCGGAGATTTAGCATCGCGGGTCAAACCATTATTTACAGACTCTATCATGACATTTAAAATTCTCCTTACACCTTCAATCACTTGCTCACGGGTTTTCCCAGTTTTGCGAACCTCGTACTCAATCATGACCTCAGGGATTGTCGCTTTCATTTCGCGACAGTGTTTTAAAATATCTTCAAAAGAATTTATATCCATGGCTTGCGCTCCCAAAATTTTTTGTTAATAAATTGGCTCAACCAAACGAACATAATGAACCCACTTAAAAGAACGAATTTTTTCGAGCACTTCTTCGGGAACATCTTGATCAACTTCGATTATCATATTCGCAAGTTTCTCCTCGCGCGAAACGAACATATTTGCGATATTTATATTTTTCTCCGCGATCGCCCCACTTATGTGCGCGATACTTCCCGGAATATCATCAGCAATTATAACGATAGTATGAGTCATAACAGAGAAACTCACCCTGAAACCTTCTATTTCAACGATTTCAATTCTTCCGCCACCAAGCGATGAACCAACCATCTCAATTTCATTATTCTCAAAATCATATAATTTTATTCGTGCGGAGTTTGGGTGAAGCTTTGGAGCTTTCATTATGAGCCTGAATTCATATTTCAATCCCCTTTCTTTAGCTATTTCAAGTGAATTTCTTAACCTTTCATCATCCGGTCTAATCCCAAGGATCCCACCGATGATTGCTCTATCCGTCCCATGCCCTTTGTAAGTTCTCGCAAATGAATTATACAAAGTTATTTCCGCTTGTTTTGGTTCAGCTCCGAGAAGTTGTCTTGCAATATAACCTAATTTTGCAGCTCCAGCCGTGTGTGAACTTGACGGACCTATCATCACAGGTCCAAGTATGTCAAATATGCTTGGCATAATTAAAAAAGTGGCCTGTATTTAAATTTTAAACCCAATTCTTCCTCAACGAATTTTCTGTGCTTTTCAACATCAATCCCATCAACTCCTACGATGGTCATCACTGTTTCAATTCCATATTTCTTACATTCCTTTGCAAATTCAATCATCGCTGAATGAAACTTCTCACCATCTATATTCATCAACTTTCCATATTCAATTGGATCAATTGAATTTAAACTTACTGATACGACATCAATTAAACCAACAAGTTCCGGAACTATGTTTCTTTTGTTGATTATATTTCCGTGTCCATCTGTATCAAGACGAGTTTTGCCACCGCGCTCTTTGACATATTTTGCAATTTGTTTCACGACATCAAGCCGTATGGTTGGCTCACCATAACCAACGAAGACGATTTCATCATATTGTTTTGGATCTCCGATTTCTTTTATAAATTCCTCAACCGTTGGATCACGATCAATTTTCAAAGAATAACCTTTAACGATCGCTTCGCCTTTTCTATCACAGAATACGCAATCCGCATTGCAACGCAAAGTGATATTGAGGTAAAGTGAATTTTTAATTTTATATGCAATTTTAGGTTCAGGTTTAGGTCCAATTCTGAAAAGACGATAGACATTGAAAGTTGTTGTTCTTTCAATATCTTCAACAGTTAGCCCCTGAATTTGTGCAATTTTTTCGGCTACAAATTTAACATACATTGGCTCGTTTCTCTTTCCACGAAACGGGTGTGGTGTAAGAAATGGTGAATCAGTTTCAACAAGCAAATGCTCCGGTTGGATTTCTCGCACAACATCAATCAAATTTTGAGCATTTTTGAAAGTTACAACGCCCGGAATTGAAATATAAAACCCGAGATTTATCGCCTTCCAGGCGTCTTTAACCGTTCCACTGAATGCGTGAAATACACCGCGTGGTGGTGGCAATTTCCCATCGGCAAGTTTACCGAAACCAGTCCACTTGTCATCTATCTCTAATTCAAGAATTTCAAAAATTTCTTTGTGCGATTCCCTATTATGAATTATGACAGGTAAATTTCTTCGTTTGGCGATTTGAACTTGTTTCCTAAAAACCTCAATTTGTTTTTCTTTAGGGGAAAAGTTGTAATGAAAATCAAGCCCAATTTCGCCTATTGCGACAACTTTTGGATGATAGCTTAATTCCTCAATTTTTTCAAGTTCTTTATCTCCTGCTTTGATCGCATCATGTGGATGAAAACCAACTCCCGCGTAAACAAAATCATACTTCTCAGCAAGTTCAATTGCTTTTAGGCTTGTTTCAATATCTGTTCCGGGGCAGATGATATATTTAACTCCTGAATCAACGGCTCTTTTCAACATCTCTTCTCTATCTTCGTTGTAGCTTTCCCAGTAAATATGTGCATGTGTATCAATTAACATAGATTGATCCTTCTTTTATTTTTCAAGCCATTCAATAAAAACTTTTTCAAAAAGTTCTGGTTTTAATTTTGGTCTATCGTAATGTCCTGCGTAAAGTCTCTGTCTTAATGTTTCATAAAGAGTTACAGCACAAGCGACCGAAACATTTAAACTTTGAACCATTCCGAACATAGGAATCATGAAAATTCCATCAGCTTTTTCACTCGCTTCATCCGAAACACCACGGTGTTCATTTCCAAAAACGAAAGCAATCTTTTGAGTCAAATCAAGTTCGTAAAGTGATTTAGCGTTTTCAACAATTTTAGTCGCATAGATTTTAAATCCTTCGCTTCTCAATGTATTATAACAATCATCAATGCTTTTAAAATTTCTTCTGTAAACCCACTTCATCGTCCCGGCGCTTGATTTCTTCCCAATATCTGGGAATTCCTCAATTGTGTAAACGAGATTTATCATAAAAACCCCGACCGCATCGCAAGTTCTTATAATTGCGCTCACATTATGTGGATCGTGAATGTTCTCAACGACAACGGTTAAATCATCTTGTCTATGGGATAAAACATATTTTATCCTTTCAATCCTTCTTTCTGTTCTCAACTTACGCCTCTTTGTTTATTTGCAAGTTGCAATAAAACGACTGATTTTAGGACGAAAATTGCTCCTAAAATTTGAACTACAGATAACTTTTCCCCAACGATCATCCAAGCAGAAACAATTGCGACAACCGGTTCAAGAGTGCTTGTTATAATTGCAGAGGATGGCAAGATAAGTTTCAAACCGCTAAAGTAGAAAAAATATGGGATCAGGACAGAGATCATCGCAAATACAAAGAAAATAACCCAATCATTCAACGAATAATTTGCTTCTAAAATTTCCCATAGTGGATTGAAGAAGAGCCAAAAAATTCCTGCAAACATTAATCCAAATGTGAGGCTTGTCCAAGTGTTATACTTCAATCCGATTTTTTTGCCGTAGATATTAAAAAATGCCCAACACAAAGCGGAGGCGACACCACTTATTAAGCCAATTTTGCTTAAGTTTAGAAATTGCACATCAAAAATTCGAACCACGAGCGAACAACCAAATAATGAAAGAAAAGCGGAAATCACTTTAACAGCTGTAATTTTTTCACTTCCAAACAACACGCCATATAGAACAACGAGAACCGGAGCCGTATACTGCATAATTATCGCGGTCGCGACATTTATCTCATTCAAGGTGAAGTAATATGTAAAATTTGAACCAGCAATTCCAACTACACCAAGCAAAGCGAACTTCGGAATATCCCATATTGAAATTTTCATATACTCTCTTTTGAACACGGAAAGGACAAGAAACAAAACAACAAAAGATAAAGTTGATCTCATTTGAACAAGAACGAGGAGATCAACTTCTTGCTTAAACAAAAACTTAGCAATTGTTGCGGAAAAACCCCAGAAAAGCGTTGCCATGGCTATGCTCAAATAACCTCTTAAATCACTCGTCCTCAAACTTCCTTCATCTTTTGTTCGTAATATCTTGCCATTTCTTCATTTCCGATCGCCTTGTTTAAAGCGCACAAACGCTGGTAGATCGGTTTGGGAGTCCTCACATATTTTAATCCTTCAATAAGGAATTCAATTAAAGCTTCAGCAGGTGGAATATTCAAATCAGGGTCATAACAATCCGCCGCGTCAAGATATGGATCAATTTCTTGTGGTTTAATTTGAGAAGCTTTTCTATAAAACTTCAATGCTCCTTCGTAATTATCAAACTTTGAATAAACCACTTCAAAAACGCTCGCAAGCCACATATAAATATCATATGCTATTGAGGGAAACTCACTTGCTATTTTTTCCCCAAACATAGCAATTGCTTCAGCAGAAAGAGAATTATTCCAAAAGAGCAACCTATAAAGTTCAACATCTTCTATTTTCTGCCTTATCGCCTCCTCAACAGCATCAAAAATTTCGTTAAAATCCTCAGACTCTATAAAACGCCGTCTTATTTCGTCGTAAGGTAAATTTTTTTCCATCAACTTTTAATCACTTTATAATAATCATCTTTCTTGTGGGCGAAATTATGCGTCGCCCTGAATTTGTTATCTCAAGACGATAGAAATAAATTCCTGAACTTAAATTAACATTATCAAATTTCAAATTCAACCGATACCTCCCGGCTCTTTGATATGAATTTACTGTGCTTAAAACTTCCCTACCAAGAACATCAAAAATTTTCAAACTAACAAAACCATCAAATGGAATTAAATAAACGATGTTGGTCTCCAAATTAAACGGATTTGGATAGTTTTGTGAAAGTTCAAAATCTTGAACCTCGCCTGAAATTTCTTGAACGGATGTAATTACATCGCTCCCACCGTTTTGTTTATATCTTGCAACGAACTCTTGAAGATAAAGATTCACGAGAAGAGTATCCCAGATTATCAAAACATTTTCATCGTTGCTGTTTTCGGCGGAACTTGACCAATTATATGAACCAGTGATAAGAATCGGGTCTGAAAAAATATGCGTTGGATCAATCAAACAATACTTGTGATGAAGTAAGGCAGATCTATTTGTATCAATTAGAACTTCAGAAAAACCCGCAAGAAAAGAGTATTGACTTCCTGTATCTGTGTTGTTATCAAGTATTCCCTTAATTTTTCTTACGCCAGCGTCATATCTTGCTTTAATTGCGTTTGATAAAGTCGAACTTGTAAATGTCAAAAGCGCATAAAAGATTGAATGATTTGCTTGGTTTAATGCTCTGGTTATCTTTGAAGCAACTCCGTCTGAGGGACTGAAGTATACTTCAACTCTTTTTCCCTTTATGTTGAAAACATGTGGGGTGTTTTCTGTTTTGTTTGCCCCGAACCTCATCCTTGCAGTATCTGGAAAATCACCGCTACCGCCCCACATTTCTTCAAACTCTCGCGTAAACGCACCAGCAATTGCTCTATCTTGGATTTCTATCAAATTTTGAAAATCCCTATCCGTTCCTTCGTCTGTGAAATTCCACGAGCCAGTTAAAACCCAAACATTGCTCCATGAGCTCGTATCCCGGTAATCAATTATCACAAACTTATTATGCATATATCCGCTCGTGTTATCCCTCAAAATTGGGATCCCAGCGCTTATCAATTTTGAATAGCCTGATCTATCTTCATTATAATTTTCTCGTTCGGTTATAAATCTAACTTTAACACCGCGATTTTTCGCATTAACAAGTGCATCTGCTATTTGGCTTGCAACCGTTCCCGAAAAATTATAAATACATACATCAATTGAATATCTCGCTTGATTTATTCTCTCAATTAACTTTGCTTTTAAATCAACATTTCCATTTGCTTTCTGCCATATACTTACGGTTGTGTCAACGCTTTTGTTGAAATAAACATTAATTCTACCTGTTGATCTTGAGTCAGAAGAAGTTGAAGTGATAAAGCGAACTGAATCTCTGGTAATTCCGTAAGATGCGATCTGAACATAATAAATCGTTGCCGGTTCAAGCCCCGATATGGTTATTTCGTGATTCGTTGTTCTTGTTGTATCAATAAACTCACCAATTTCGTAGTTTGGCGTTTTTCCGATTTTAACTCTTGTATCCGAGCTTGAAAGAGTCCGCCACGAAAATGTTATTCTAACGGAGTCAACATACTTTTCATATGGCGGATTTTTAAGAATTTGAGCACAAAGAGTCTGAAATAAAAAAAGAAGAAAAATGATTAGTCTTTTCATCAATAGGTTATGATTTGTTTTTTTTCATCAATAAACTCCTTTTATCCAACCACCATCTACGGGTATTGTTACACCGGTTATATAACTTGCTTTCTCCGAAGCGAGGAAGACAACAAGATTTGCAAGCTCTTCTGGCTCAGCTAATCTCCCAATGGGGATATCCTTTGCAAGTTCTGATTTTATTTCATCAAATGTCTTTCCACTATCTTTCGCTCGTTGTTCTATTACAAACTTAACTCTATCTGTAAGCGTATAACCAGGTGCAACATTATTAACAAGAATGTTATACTTTGCAAGTTGAAGTGCAAGCGTTTTAGCAAGCCCAATGACGGACATTCTGATTGAATTTGAGAGCACAAGATTATCTATTGGTTGTTTGACAGCGACAGAAGTTATATTGATTATCCGCCCCCATTTTTGCGCTTTCATATAGGGCAAAACCTCACGAATTAATCGCACCGCGCTCATAAAGTTTAAATGGAAGGCATTGATCCAGTCATCATCGGAGAAATTTTCAAAATATCCCGCTGGCGGTCCACCTGCATTTGTAATTAAAATGTGAACAGTGCCGAATTTATCAACAGTTGATTTAACAAGATTTCTTATATCATCGTAATTTGTGACATCTGCACGAATTGCTAAAACTTCACTATTTGATCTACCTTCAATTTCGTTTTTCGCTTTGAAGAGTTCTTCTTCATTTCTTGAACATATAACAACCCTTGCACCTTCACAAGCAAGCCCTATTGCACAAGCTTTTCCCAACCCCTTACTTGATGCAGAAACTATAGCAACCTTATCCTTGAGACCGAAATCCATCAGGGAATTTAGAAGTTTATTTTTATGGATTTGAAATATCTCAACTTTTCCTTGCTTGTCATTCTTTTCAGCTTATCGGAAATTTTAGCTACTCTCGTGTTCCACGCATTTATTATTTTACTGAGCACCTGTCTATATTCTTTTTCAGAATCAAAGTCCTCTTTGCCTTTTTGTTTCAGATACTCGCCGATTTTTATATTGCTGAAACGCAGAAAATCAAAGATAGGAACTGAACTTTTTAATTTTTTGCTTCCCTCGTTTTCAACCTTATTGAGGTGATATTTCGCTTGTCTATTTTTAGGATATAACTCAATCGCCTTTTTCCAAGATTTGATCGCTTCATCAACAAGTCCGATTTTGTAAAATGCTTCTCCAAGTGCGGTGTAAGCTTCGGATTTCCATCTTTTTTCATAAGGTAAATAATTTTCAATCGCTTTATAAAATTCTTCAATTGCTTTTAAATAATTCCCAAGTTCGTAATAAAGAAGCCCAAGCTGATAGTGCGTTTCAGGATAATTCGGGTCTATTTTGAGAGATTTTCTAAATACCTGCATCGCTTTGCCCAAATCACCCTTCAAACCATAGGCAGTTGCAAGAAGATTCAAAGCTTCAAGATCATTAGGATTATCTTTGATAAGTGATTCTATAAATCTAATTGCCCCTTGTATATCTCCTGTGTCAAGTTTTTTCTCAATGATACTGAGAATATAATCTCTATTTAGCATTTGGAATTTTCGCAGTTGTTTATTTTAAAAACTTGTTTGTTTTAAGGCTTCAACGAGTCCAACTCTGATCATCATTACCGCTATTGCAGCCAAAAACAAAGATGCGATTTTAGCAAATGCTTTTGAGCCAGCGTTCCCGAGAATTTTTATAACAAAACCTGAATTTACAAAAACAAGCAAAACCAGTATCAAATTAATAAAAATTGAAAACATAGTCAAAAAAATCCCATAAGTGTCAACAAGAAGAAGGATCGTGGTTAAAGCAGCAGGTCCGATTATAAGTGGCATTCCAATTGGAACAACCCCTATTGATGTCTCTTTTCTCTTTCTTTCTTCAGTTGAAAACAAAAGATCTGTAACTGCAAGAACGAGAAGAATTATTCCGCCACCAATTCTAAAATCAGTGATCGTTATCCCAAGAAATGAAAAAATTGGTCTCCCAGCGAGAGCAAAGATAACAGCAACGACAAGTGCTGCAAGAGTTGCTTCAACCGCAAGTTTTTTCCTTTGTTTATTTGTCAATCCCTCAGTAAGCGATATGAAGATCGGCAAAATTCCGAGAACATCAATCGCAACGAAAAGAGGAACGAAAGCCAAGATGAACTTGCTCCATAAAGATGTAACCTCGAACATTTTTCAGCCCTTTGTTTTTGTTTTACTTTCCAAAAACAATATAAACATAGCAACTTCTCAATTTTGTTTCAAACATCGCAAAGCACATCCATTCAAAAATTCCGTTGCTTTTATCCTCAACTTTGAATATATTTTTATTTGCCTTTAAAATTAAAGTGAAATTTTTAATGAAACATGATGAACTGATCAATCTTGCTATTGAAGCAAAGAAATTTGCATATGCCCCATACTCAAAATTTAATGTTGGTGCAGCACTCCTTACGGAAGATGGGGAAGTTTTTACGGGATGCAACATTGAAAACAGCTCTTACTCTCTGACGATCTGTGCCGAAAGAGTTGCAATCTTTAAAGCTTATTCCTCGGGGAAGAGAAAATTTAAATCAATTGCTATTGTCTCTGACTCAAAAAATTATATTTCTCCTTGTGGGGCTTGTAGACAAGTTCTGATGGATTTAGCTGGTGAGGAACTTGAAGTTATAATGACAAATTCGGAGGGAAAGAAAAAAGTCGTCAAACTCCACCAGCTGCTTCCGTTTCCATTTGGCTCAAAAGATCTAAAAACAAAAAAGAGGAAATAGCTCCATGGATACAACGGAGTTTGAAAAAATCCCATCGGGAACACGCGGAACTGGATGGATTGAGGTTATAGCAGGAAGCATGTTCAGCGGTAAAACCGAAGAACTTATCCGAAGAATAAGAAGAGCTCAAATAGCAAAGCTAAAAGTTGCCGTCTTTAAACCAAGGATTGATACGAGATATAGTGTTGATAAGATCGTCTCCCACAGCGATATATCAATTTCATCAATCGTCGTTGACAACGCAAAGCAAATCCTTGAGATTGCAAAAGATGCTCAAGTAATTGGAATTGATGAGGCACAATTTTTCGGAATGGATCTTGTCGATGTATGCGAACAACTTGCAAACGAAGGCAAAAGAGTAATTGTCGCAGGACTTGATCAAGATTATCGCGGCAAACCATTTGAACCGATGCCACAACTTTTAGCAATCGCAGAGTATATAACAAAAATGCACGCGATCTGCGTCGTTTGTGGAAACCCTGCAAGTAAAACCCAAAGAAAGATAAAAACGGGGGAAAGAATTGTCGTTGGAGCTTCAGATATATACGAAGCAAGATGTAGAAGGTGCTTTGAACCTCCAGAGGAATAAAAATAAAAATGGAGAAATCAACTAATGAAATTACTTTCCCTTCTGAATGGACTGCTTGGGATGGCAGTTATAGTTGGTATCGCCTTCCTTGTTTCAAATAATAAGAAGAAAGTTAATTGGCGTCTTGTAATTTCTGGGCTCTTAATTCAAATCGTTTTTGCAATTTTCATCCTCAAAGGTCGCGAACTTGCAAATTTGTGGGCGCCCCTCGGTTGGCCGAAGGTTTTGTTTGAATGGATAAGCAAAGCGTTCGTTATCATACTTGGTTTTACTATTGAAGGAGCAAAATTTGTATTTGGTAATCTTGCAATAAGCCCAGGACAAGATAATTCTCTCGGATTTTTCTTCGCTTTCCAAGTTTTACCAACGATTATATTCTTTTCTTCATTGATGTCCGTGTTATACTTCCTTGGAATAATGCAAAGAGTTGTTCAAGCTATGGCATGGATTATGCTTCGCCTTATGGGAACAAGCGGTGCAGAAAGCTTATCTTGCACAGCGAACATATTTGTTGGTCAAACCGAGGCACCGCTTATGGTACGCCCTTTCATTGCAATGATGACCATGTCCGAGCTACTTGCTGTCATGGTTGGTGGAATGGCAACGATAGCTGGTGGGGTCATGGCTGCTTATGTTCAAATGCTTGGATATTCATTTGCGCAAGCACACGGACTTGATATAATGACAGCACAAGTAAAATTTGCTGAGCAACTTCTTGGTGCAAGCGTGATGGCAGCACCTGCTGCGCTCGTAATGGCAAAAATTATGTGGCCAGAAACTGAGGAACCTGTCACAAAAGGAACTGTAAAAGTAAAAGTTTAAAAACAGCGCGAACCTCATAGAGGCACTTGAAGGTGCTTCAAACGGTCTCCATCTTGCCTTGAATGTCGGAGCAATGTTAATTGCCTTTATCGCTCTTATAGCAATGACAAATTGGGGACTTGAAAAAATTGGAACAATTGGAGGACTAAATAACATCTTGATTCAAAAATATGGCTCACCATTAAAACTTGAGCTGATCTTTGGTCTCGTGCTTCAATATCTTGGAGTGGCAATTGGAATACCTTGGAGCGATGCGTTGAATTTCGGAAGCTTGCTTGGAACGAAAATAGTTATAAACGAGTTCGTTGCTTATTTGAAGTTTTCGGAGCTAATAGCGCAAAACAAAATAATGCTTGAAAAAACCATTACGATGACAACATTTGCACTTTGCGGATTCGCGAACTTTTCCTCAATCGCAATTCAAATCGGTGGTATAAGCCCGATGGCTCCAAACAGGAGAGCTGACTTAGCACGGCTTGGTCTTAGAGCAGTGCTCGGCGGAACACTTGCAAATCTAATGACAGCCACTATTGCGGGAGTCCTCGTTGGTTAAACAAAAACATTTATCAAAAATTCAATCGGAGTTGCTATAGCCCGAACTATCGTAAAGAAAATATTTGAAAACACTGGAACACGCATTAAAAATATCACGATAAATATCCCTAAAAAACCAATTTGCCTATAGCTTTCGCCAATTCTATCAGGTAAAATTGAAGCGAGAACATGAGAACCATCAAGCGGAGGTACTGGTATTAAATTAAAAACCCCAAGAACTATGTTAAGGTAAATTCCCCCATAAAACATTTTAACAAGAAACTCATAGGCAAAACTAATAAATTCAGAATTAAACGAACCGAAAAATCTCTCAAGCTTCAAAAGCAAGATTACAACAAAAGCGCAACAAAGAGCAAGAAAGAGATTAGAAATCGGACCAACAGCAGAGACAAGAATAGAATCCTTTTTATAGTTTCTAAAGTTCAATGGGTTAACAGGCACAGGTTTAGCCCAGGCAATGAAAACGCGTCCAGCAATGAGAAGAGAAAATAATGGAACAAGAATTGAACCAAATAAATCAATGTGTGGGATCGGATTCAAGGTTAATCTTCCAGCGTACTTTGCAGTTGGATCTCCACACTTCAAAGCGACATATCCATGCATAACTTCATGAACAACGACACTGAAAAGGAGAATCGGAATTATATAAAGTGTTTCCATAGCTATTTCCCAAAAATTTGAAAAATTAAATTTGAGATTCCGTTTTTGAAAAACATTATTAAAATTGCATCTGACAAAATTTAATGATCTTGCCAACTTTTCAAACTCATAGTAGCGATATCCTTGACCTAAGCCAACATAACCGCCAGCAAAATAGTTGATCCTACCATGCTTGAAACATATTTACATCAACATAAACTTTCATCAATTCTTCAGCGTTCCTCAAAAGTCACTTTGAAAAATCAAGGTTTTCTTATTCGGTGGTCATAGATTTGATGATCAAAAAATTAAAGAAGTGCCGAAGGTGGGAGTCGAACCCACACGGGGTTTGGAGCCCCACGGGATTTTGAGTCCCGCGCGTCTTCCAGTTCCGCCACTTCGGCAACGCAATTAAAATATAAAAAATCAAGGTTATTTTTTGCAAATAAAACAAAAATTGTAAATCTAAGCAACAGAACGCAAATGTCGGCAAATACTTGCTACAACTGCAACTTAAAAACAAAATCCGCCAGCATAAATAATCTGGATTCCGCTATAAAAACAATAATTCATAAAATCACAAGCTCACCAAGATAATGAAAAAACGAAAAAATAAATTGTTTAACCCATAACACAATTTATAGCGACGACATTCACAATATCTTCAACACTGCAACCTCTTGAAAGATCAAAACAAGGTTTCTTTAAACCTTGAACTAATGGACCAAGTGCTTCTGCTCCAGCCATTCTTTGAGCCATTTTGTACCCGATATTCCCAGCATCAAGATTTGGGAAAATTAACACATTCGCGTTCCCTTTAACAGGGCTGTCTGGAGCTTTTCTCTTCGCCACTTCTGGAACAATCGCCGCATCAAGTTGAAGTTCCCCATCTATTATCAATTCTGGCATCTTTTGCTTTGCAATTTGAGTTGCTTGAACAACCTTATCAACCATTTCATGCTTAGCGCTTCCCTTCGTTGAAAAAGAAAGCATCGCAACTATTGGTTCCTCGCCTGTCAACTTTTTGTGATTTATCGCGGTTGAAATCGCAATATCAGCTAACTCTTCAGCTGTTGGATTTGGGACAACCCCACAATCTGCAAATGAATAAACCTTGTTTGGAAAAACTATCAAAAAAAAGCTTGAAACAATTGAAATTCCGTTCATTAACCCTACCACCTGTATTCCAGCTCTTAAAACATCCGCAGTAGTTGAAATTGAACCAGCCACGCTTCCATCTGCATATCCTTCTCTTACCATCATTGCCCCAAAGAAAAGCGGATTTTTCATCGTTTCCTTCGCTTGTTCAAAACTAATTCCCTTGTGCTTCCTCAAGTTGTAAAATATCTGCGAAAAATCTTGTAATTTTTCCGACTTCAACGGATCTACAATTCTTATGCCCGATAAATTAACATTGATCTTTTCTGCAAGTGAATAAATTTTTTCTTCATCACCTATTAAAGTTATACTGGCAATTTTCTCATCAACGATGATCCTTGCCGCTTTCAAAGTTCTTTCATCAAGTGCATCCGGAAGAACAATGTGCTTTTTTAATTGCTTCGCTTTCTCCCTGATTTTTTCAAGCAAAGTTATTCCTGTCATCTATCCTCGCTATTTATTTAGAAAATTTTTCTATTTATTTCAGCCCACAAATTTACCGAACTCAAAACAAGCAAGGTAAATTTTTGAAAAAAAAAGGTGGGAGACACCTGAAATTAGGTTTTCCCCAAACTTTATAAGTCAACTGAAAAATAAAATGAAAAACCAAAACCCAGTTTAAAGTTCTTGAAGGCGACTTTAAACCAAGTGTTTCATCTATCTCTTTTTCGTTCTCAATAAACGTACACTGTATATTCAACAACTTTTTCAAACATTGGTTTTACAAAGGCAACGCTTAAAGTTGAACATTCCTTAAAATTTCCCTCTTTTCTCGTAGTTCCACTCAATTTTTCCCTCAAGATATTCTTTCACTGCAACATCAGTTGGTTTTGGAAGTTGCTCAAATTCCTCAGCGATCCTGACCTGTTCCGGCGGTGCTTTCAAAACTCGTTCATCTTCTATAAATTTAGGTGTTTCTTCCTCAGTTAAGCTTGCCTGTTGTTGTGCCTTGGTTGCCTTCATTTCTTCAAGTCGCTTGTTAAACATAATTTTTCTTTCATCATTTAACTGCCTTGCCCTTTTAGCCATTATGACAATTGCCTCATATGTGTTTCCAGCAATCTCTTGAATTTTCTTAAGATCAAGCGGTTTGATTCCCATTTTGAAATTTATTTAAATTTTGTTTTTAATACTCGTGTTTCTGAATCGCCTTCCATTTTTCAATTTCGTTGAAAATTGCTCTTTCCACTGATTTTATCGTATCCTCAAGTTTATCATTGACGAAAATATAATCAAAATATACTGCTTTTTCAAGTTCCATCGGGACTCGCTCAATCCGTTTCTTCAATTGTTCTTCAGATTCGGTTTTCCTTCGTTTTAATCTCTCTTTTAATGTTTCCATATTTGGTGGCTTTAGAAAAATTAAAACAGTATCGTCTGGAAACTTTTTCTTTATTGAAATTGCACCGTTTACATCAACATCAAAAAGCAAAACATTACCATTTTTCAGCGCTTCTTCAACAACGCTTTTCAATGTCCCATAGTAATTTCCATAAATTTCCTCCCATTCAAGTAGTTCACCATTTTGGATTTTTTTCTCAAACTCCTCTCGTGTTAAAAAGAAGTAATCTTTTCCATCAACTTCGCCATCTCGTTTCGGTCTTGTGGTTGCCGAGACGGAGAATTTTATAAACGGAAACTTTTCCATTATTTTTTTTGCGATCGTGGTTTTACCAGCACCACTTGGGGCTGAAACAACTATCAATCTTCCTCTTGGCATCTCAAACCCAAAATTTTATTCAACATTTTGCAACTGCTCTCTGATTTTCTCAATTTCCTCTTTGATGGCAATAACAAGATAAGTTATCTCCGGGTCCTCAGTTTTTGCACCTATCGTCGTTGCCTCACGAAGCATCTCTTGAAGTAAAAAGTTCAACCTACGACCAACCGCAACATCCTCACCTTTTAATGTATCGAGGAAAAACTTTATATGGCTCTTCAACCTAACACATTCCTCCGTGACATCAAGTTTATTAGCAAGCCAAACAAGCTCTGATTCAAGACGATTTTTATCAAATTCCACATCTTTAAAAACTTCTTCAATTTTTTGCCTTAACAAATTTTGTTTTGCTTTTAGACTTTGTTCAGAAAGCGTCAAAATTTTCTCAAGATTGGCGGAAATTAAGTTTACCCTGTTTTCAATATCCTTCAAGATCTCAATTCCTTCTTTTCGTCTTGAATAAATAAGTTTGTCTATCGCTTCATCAATTGCGGTTTTAACAACTTCCCATTGTTCATCAGAAACTTCGTTAACCTGATTTGGCTCAAATACCTCACGAAACATAAGCAAATGTTCAAGTTTTATATCACCCTTGATCTTTGCTTTCTTCTTCACCTCGCGAAGCACTTTCAAAAGATTGGATAAGACATCAAAATTAACTTTAACAGGCATCTGATACATCTGATCAATTTCAACATCAATTGAAATAGTGATCTTTCCTCTTGAAATTTTCTGACGAATCAGTTCTCTTATTTCAAATTCTCTTGATTGTAGAACCCTTGGGATCTTTGGTATCACTTCAAGGAAGCGAGAATTTAAACTTTTTATCTCAACAGAGACAGAAATTCCATCTCTTTTAAGTTCGGATCTTCCAAATCCAGTCATGCTAAATAGCATTGTGCTTGCAGGAAAAAATTAATTGGAGTTTGCTTTTACGGAGCTTAAAAGATACGCTTTTATAAACTCATCTATTTCGCCATCCATAACTGCTTGGACATTTGATGTTTCATATCCAGTTCTGTGATCTTTCACAAGGTTATATGGATGAAAAACATATGAACGAATTTGGCTTCCCCACTCAATTTTCTTTTTCTGCTTTTCAAATTCATCAAGTTTTTCCCTTTCCTTCTCCTTTTGCAGCTGATATAATCTTGATTGAAGCAGACGCAACGCTCTGACTTTATTTTGATATTGCGAGCGTTCGCTTTGACATTGGACAACTATCCCTGTGGGTATATGTGTAATTCTCACTGCTGTTTCAACCTTGTTAACATTTTGACCACCGTGTCCACCTGCTCTAAATGTTTCAATTTTCAAATCATCTGGGTTTATTTCTATTTTCGTATCTCCTTCGTCAAGTTCGGGATAAACGAACACAGACGCAAAGGAAGTATGTCTTCTTTTATTTGCATCAAACGGTGAAATTCTAACAAGCCGATGCACTCCACTTTCGGATTTTAGATATCCATAAGCATAAGGACCTTCAATTTCAACCACAGCGCTTTTTATCCCAGCACCATCTCCTTCAAGTATATCAACGATAGTTGCATTATATCCATTTCTTTCCGCCCATCGCAGATACATTCTCAAAAGCATTTCAGCCCAATCTTGCGCTTCCGTTCCACCAGCTCCGGAGTGAATCGTCAAAATTGCACTTTTCGGGTCATCTTCACCATTTAACAGATTTTTAAGTTCAAGTTCGTCAATTTTTTTCTCAAGTTTTTTTATTTCCTTTTGCAGTTCATTAGTAAATGAGATATCTTGGGATTCTTCAGCAAGGTCAATTAGAACTTTAGCATCTTCAATCATTTTATGGACATTTTCCCACTCAGTAAGCCAGTCTTTGATTTTACTTATTTCTTGCATGGTTTTTTGAGCGGTCGTAGGATCGTTCCAGAAATCAGGATTTGTGGTTTTCTCTTCAAGTTCAGTCAGCCTTTTTTGCTTTCCTTCTATGTCAAAGAAACCCTCTCAAAGTTTCAAACCTTTCAGCAAGCTCTTCAACTCTCGCTTTGAAATTCTCAAACATCTTCGTTCAAATTCCCTTTCTTTTGTTTTGGATTTAAAAATAACGAAAATTTTTGAATTTACAAAGTATGGTGAGGTTTTTGAGTTTGCCCAAATTTTGAAATTTAAATTAAGAAAATTAAGACCGCCCCGATTCTCACAAGAGTGCGGGGTAAAATTTTTTCCGAA
>JBCNVC010000300.1:0-932 GCA_039630395.1 Candidatus Kryptonium sp.
TGTGAGGGATTGAAACCATATTTGCTTTTTTTGTCGTTGTCGCTCGCATGCCTTGTTTGAATCGTACCTGTGAGGGATTGAAACTATAGTCTTTTGCCATAGCAATTGCTCCTTTGTTTTTAGTTTGAATCGAACCTGTGAGGGATTGAAACGTTGCTTGCACTTGATTAATCACTCAAAATCACTCACGTTTGAATCGAACCTGTGAGGGATTGAAACAAGTCATTATACTTTACCATCTCGTATTCATACTTAGTTTGAATCGTACCTGTGAGGGATTGAAACTGAGTGCCAAAAAAGATGAAGTGCCAGAAACAATTTCAGGTTTGAATCGTACCTGTGAGGGATTGAAACTATCGTGATAAACCAGTTTCCTTAGTGATTTCCTCCATGTTTGAATCGTACCTGTGAGGGATTGAAACACGCTGTTTTGGAAGCAGCTGTCAAACAGGGAAGGGGTTTGAATCGTACCTGTGAGGGATTGAAACTGCTGAATTACCGACATTTGGAAGCAAGTGGTTGGTTAGTTTGAATCGTACCTGTGAGGGATTGAAACCAATTGACGCAACAGGGATCGGAGCAAGTGTAATTGAGTTTGAATCGTACCTGTGAGGGATTGAAACTTATTTACCTTTGACATTACCAACAAATATCTTATTAGTTTGAATCGTACCTGTGAGGGATTGAAACTAAATAGATTGATTAGGTCAACTACCTCCATATAGCGTTTGAATCGTACCTGTGAGGGATTGAAACGTTATAAAGCAAAGCGTGTTTAAGCATCGCAAATTCAGTTTGAATCGTACCTGTGAGGGATTGAAACGACACAACAAAAATTTGCAACAAAACAACTTAGTTTGAATCGTACCTGTGAGGGATTGAAACAAGCGTATGATCTAAGGCATCTCCGCCTTTCCAAGTGGGGGTATATT
>JBCNVC010000301.1:0-930 GCA_039630395.1 Candidatus Kryptonium sp.
AAAGCCCCGTGGTTGAAACGGGGCTTCGTTGACTCAATTTCACATCATACAGCCTCGCTCCCATTTTTTGAGCGAGGCTATAGACAATAGTTGTTTTCCCCACCCCTGGAGCGCCCCACAAAAACGGGGCAACCCCTGTTTCAAGGGTATTTATAATCTCCCTTTCAGCTTGATTAGCCGAAAGGGAGGGGTAAAGTTTTTTAAGTTCTTTTAATTGCTCCAATTGTCTCATTTCCTTTCACCTTTTTTATTATAACCATAGGAAACTGTAGCGAAGAATTTAAAGTTGTTATTGTGATTTGTTATTGTAGGGATAAGATAAAAAATTTTTTGTAAATAAGAAACGTTATTGTGACAACGCCCCAAAAGTCGTTATTTAAAGTCGTTATTGTGGCTGCACCCAAAAATTATTTTTAAAATTTGTTATGAAAAATCGTTATTGTAATTGTTTTTTAAAAGTCGTTATGGGAAATTGTTATTGTAATTGTTTTTTTAAAAGGTCGTTATTAAGAATCGTTATTGTTTCCCAGCAAGCATCAGCATAATTGAGGATTTAAAAAGTAAATTAAAGGATAAAGTTTAATAAGTAAAAGAATTAAGGATTTGATAAATAGATTTGAAAAGGATTGAGATTTTAAAAGGGGATAAATTTAATGAATTGAGAAATAAAAGGATAAAGTATATTCAGAAAAAGGGGTAGGGTTGAGGTTTTAATAAATTTAAAAAACGGATTTGAATTTAAAAATAGAATTATAAAAGGTTAAAGTTTTGATAAGTTAAGTTAAAAATAAGTTTTAAAGTTTAGTGAATTTTTAAAAATAAGGTTTTGGTAGGATTAAAAAATAATGGGTTTAAAGGGTTAAAATAAATTTAAAGGGGTTGAGGATAAAGGATAAGTTTTGAAATTTTAAAAAATAGGGTTAAAAGTTA
>JBCNVC010000302.1:0-928 GCA_039630395.1 Candidatus Kryptonium sp.
AACGGTTTTTAAAATAAACAACCAACTTGTCCACCCCAACATAAACATCACCAACTTTATCTGTTATCTTTTTTAATTCAACATCTTCAATGAAAACTATCGGCTTGGCGTAATTTCTTCCTAAAACCAAAAGCTTTATCTTGCCCTCGCTATAATAAATCGACTCCTCTTGCTTATCCAAATCTTTGATATACTCCTCAAATATGTAGCCCTTGCCAGTGAGAATAGTTTCTATTCGCCAAGCTTCCGTGTTTTTACACTCCACAACGAATGGAAACTTGCTGTCCCCCAAAATATCGGTTTTCATCCTTGAAGCTGCGCCACTTAAAGGAGTTCTTCTTACTAATGAGCCGTACCAATCAGTGAAAATTTTAGCGACTTTTCTTTCAAATCTGTCGCCCTTCTGTTTCATCTCTTCTACCTACACTATATTTTGAAAGAATTTCATTCAATTGTTCTTCCGTTAAATCGGATGGATCTTGACCTATTAGTCTGTCAACAACCACAATTTTGTATAAACTGCTATATTCGTCGTAAATTTTCTTTGAAGCCATCGATCCAGCTGTATCGCCATCAAGAAAAAGTATTATCCTGCTGTCAACGCTGGGAGGCAACATATTGATAAGCCTTACAAACTGAACTTTTGTGCAATTTGTCCCCAAGATGCCCACAACCTGATACCCTGTTTGATAAACTTTAAGAACATCAAAGAAACCTTCAACCACAACGCAATCTTTTGCGCTTCCCAGCAAATGCTCACCATATAGAAACTTGCCCCTCGGGAAACTACTTGAATGAACATACTTCTTCTCGTTTATGTATCTATAACTCCACCCAACAACCTTCTTCTCATTAGAAAGTTTAAATTCCACACTGGTTCGATTCTCACCGTCCATTCACCCACAAGTTTATCTCCTTCCTCACTGTT
>JBCNVC010000303.1:0-927 GCA_039630395.1 Candidatus Kryptonium sp.
AAGTGAGAATCGAACCAGTGTGGAATTTAAACACCCTCACAACATCCCCCTCAACTACCACTTTCTCCCGTGAGAATCGAACCAGTGTGGAATTTAAACCGGATTGGGTTGAAAGACAAAAATCTTTGTTTGGATGTGAGAATCGAACCAGTGTGGAATTTAAACTCCTCACTTGCCCATTTTCTCAAAGATGCGATCGCTTGTGAGAATCGAACCAGTGTGGAATTTAAACTAGCATCAGCTAAAAACGGCAACATCGGCGCTGGAAGTGAGAATCGAACCAGTGTGGAATTTAAACGAGTGTAAATTTTATACTTTTCTGGGACTTCTGAAAGGTGAGAATCGAACCAGTGTGGAATTTAAACAACCCTTTAGCTTTAACTATCCCAGAACCCGATGTTGTGAGAATCGAACCAGTGTGGAATTTAAACTCTCTTGTTTCAATTTGATGTGAATCACTTTTTTCCTGTGAGAATCGAACCAGTGTGGAATTTAAACCAACATATCGGCTCAATGGTAGAAAGATGCCCCAAAGTGAGAATCGAACCAGTGTGGAATTTAAACAGGAGAAAGTGTCCATTCCTCTGGAAGGAGTCTATTTGTGAGAATCGAACCAGTGTGGAATTTAAACTTTGAAGAAGTTGAAAAAATTGTTAATGATGCATTTGGTGAGAATCGAACCAGTGTGGAATTTAAACTATGTTCCCAAAGTCTTTACATCTGGATTCTCCCTTGTGAGAATCGAACCAGTGTGGAATTTAAACTTGCTGAATACCCCTCAATAGGCGAGAAATAAAGAAGTGAGAATCGAACCAGTGTGGAATTTAAACAATTTAATCACTTTTTATTTCGTGCAAATGTTTGCAGTGAGAATCGAACCAGTGTGGAATTTAAACGAAATTCTATGCAATTGGGTGGAGGCGATAA
>JBCNVC010000304.1:0-923 GCA_039630395.1 Candidatus Kryptonium sp.
GAGCCTTTTTCTTCATATGCTTTAAGCAATTCATCCAACTTTCTTGAAAGCTCCATAACATTCTCTAAATCTTTCTCTATATTCTCATCTTTCTCTATATTCTCGGCCAGCTTACGCTGTATATCTCTCATCTCTCTTGAAGCTTGTAGCATCTGCTTATAGTCCTCTTTGACTTTTCTCGTCCGTAGTAGCACGCCTAGATGTGGTATCCTCTCATTCTCGTTCATCTTAAAAATCCTGTATCCCTTCGAGTGTAGAAAATAATCCCAGTTTTTGTGTATTCTGCTTAGGTCTTTTGGGTTTAGCCTCAGCCTCTTTCCTTCTCTCGTTATAGTATTGCAAACTAAATGTATGTGCTTATTAACCGTCCCTAGCTCTTTGCCTAGCTCGTGCTGCTCGTGTAATGCAAGAAAAAAATAACGTTTATCTATATTGAGTTGCTCTGAAAAAAAATCTCTCACCTGTTCCAGCCACTCCGAATAATTCTCAACATCGTTTGGTATTGCTACATTGAATGATAGCGCTACTCTGCTATTATATTTAACATCTAACTTCTTTGCCATCTCATAAAGCTCTTCCTCGTCCCCCAGCTCCTCTATAGCACTTTTGCTTATGTATCTAATATGATGTTTCACCATATCAACTTTTGATTTGTATCTCTCAGATTTTATCTCAGAAAAATACTTAAAATCTGAGATATATCTGATAGTTTCCTTCACTCTGCTAACCTCCAAGTATAAATATATGCAAAATAAAATCTTTTGTCAAGAGCGCACCTGCATAATGCCCCCCTCCCCACCTTTGCTTGCTGGGGGAAAGCAACGAAGCTTTTAAGCGTAGTTGCGCATTTCCTATGAGCTCCAGGCTTGCAGTTAAGCAGGGGGCAAACCAACCACTCTCAGGATTGCAAAATAAAACAACAA
>JBCNVC010000305.1:0-922 GCA_039630395.1 Candidatus Kryptonium sp.
TTTTCTCTGCGCCAATTTTTTGCGCTACTTCTTCCTGTTGAGTCGCCTTCTCAATTGCCTTTTGAAGCTTTTTCTCTAAACTTTCCTCGCTTACCTGCCCCTTCGCTTTAAGCAATAAATCTAAACTGTATTTTAACTCCTCCAAACTTGTTGGCGTCTCCCCCATTTTTACCATTTCCTCTATCACACTTCTATACCCCTTCAAATCAATACCTTTCAACTCCGACACGCTCTCCAAAATGTTTAAAACCCTATCAACAAGCTTGCTTTCAACGCTTTGAATAAAGCCCCTCGTGAGCGCAAACTTATCAAGCCCCAACCCCTTCATAACACTCAACAGAAAACTCGTGATCCCAATAGAAAACTTCTCAAATTCAAGATTCAACTCCTGAATAAGCCCCTTCAAAATTTCCTTCGCAAGATTTACCATCCCCTTGAAAGCTTCCTTTGCAAAATCAAGCATTCGTTTCATATTCTCACGACCGAAAATCTGAAAAGTTACCTCATCCAAAAACCCAGCCAAAGCCTCCTTGAACTCCCTCCCCTTTATCAACTCGTGCAAAAATGTAAAAGCTGCACTTATCATCTTAAACGGCGCAAACAAAAACCTAAATAACAACTCCTTCGCTATTTTAGCGATCTTCTCCGCCGTCAAAACACCCTTCAAAAACTCAAAAACCTTTACAATCGTTTCCTTACTAAATAATCCAAAAGTTAACCCGCTTATTATATTAGCCATTATCTCTTTCACATCTTCCTTCTTGATTATACTATCAATAGCCTGAACCCCAGCCCAAATAGCTGATGTCAATAATCCTAACTTGCCAAGTATAGCTATACCGCCCCTGAAACCACCTATCAACCCGCCAGCTGCAATTTTCCCAACCGCTTGCCCCCTCTTAAACAAAAAACGCCCCAAAAG
>JBCNVC010000306.1:0-909 GCA_039630395.1 Candidatus Kryptonium sp.
ACGATTCAAACTTTGATAGTAAAGAAATTGGAGGAAATCAAAATAAAGTTTCAATCCCTCACAGGTACGATTCAAACTATTAATGATTTTTGCTATATTTATTCACTAACATTAGTTTCAATCCCTCACAGGTACGATTCAAACTTTCTACCAGGCAAAATTAGGTTCTGAACATCATGGCGTTTCAATCCCTCACAGGTACGATTCAAACTATTTATTTGTTGCAAAATTCCTCAACAGGAAAATACGGTTTCAATCCCTCACAGGTACGATTCAAACGATGCAAGAATAAATTTAATACCGTTATAAACAAAATAGTTTCAATCCCTCACAGGTACGATTCAAACATTCAGAATGGTAAACATGTTTTTCTTGAGTTTATTGGGTTTCAATCCCTCACAGGTTCGATTCAAACTATTGACATTATTAACAGTGCCTTATTCAAAAGTTTCAATCCCTCACAGGTTCGATTCAAACCCCGATTAACAATGTTCCCGCGTCTTATTTTTTGTCAGTTTCAATCCCTCACAGGTACGATTCAAACAAAAAAATAAAAAATGGAGGAAATATGTTCAAAATAGTCGTTTCAATCCCTCACAGGTACGATTCAAACATTCGGCGGTCGCATCAATATTACACAATATCCTGGAGTTTCAATCCCTCACAGGTACGATTCAAACTGGATATGAAGTGCATTACAAGCCATCATATTATATCGTTTCAATCCCTCACAGGTACGATTCAAACCTTATAAAATCTGAAATAGTTTTAACTGATTTAGCCGTTTCAATCCCTCACAGGTACGATTCAAACAATTTTATAGGGCAGCTACATAGCCCTAAGTTTCAATCCCTCACAGGTACGATTCAAACAATAAAAAAAAGTTTCTTTTCATTTTGCAAACTCAAC
>JBCNVC010000307.1:0-918 GCA_039630395.1 Candidatus Kryptonium sp.
ACACCAATACCAGAATCTCTTCTAACCTTGATCCCAAACTCTCTATCAAGTATATCAATCATCTTCAAAGCTTCAGCTGAGCCCATCTTCCATTCAATCCCAGCATAAACATCCTCGGTATTCTCTCTGAAAATAACCACATTAACATCCTGCGGTCTTTTCATCGGGCTTGGGACTCCCTCATAATACTTAACAGGTCTGACGCACGCATATAAATCAAGAACCTGTCTTAATGTAACATTTAAACTTCTGATTCCTCCCCCAACTGGCGTCGTTAGAGGTCCTTTGATGGCAATTATATGTTCTTTAATTGCTTCGAGCGTATCATCCGGAAGCCATATCTCACGATTGTAAACTTTATTTGCTTTTTCACCTGCATAGATTTCAAACCACACAACTTTTCTTCTTCCTCCATAGGCTTTTTCAACTGCAGCATCAAATACCATTTGAGCAGCTTTCCATATATCAGGTCCTGTTCCATCCCCTTCAATGAAGGGAATTATTGGATTGTCTGGCACATGTAATTTACCGTCTCTGATCGTTATTTTTTCTCCTTCTTTAGGTGGCACTAATTTTTCATAAGGCATAACTTTTTCCTCCTGTTAAGTTATTTGAATTTTGGTTTCATTTATTTTTTGTCTTATTAAACTTGCATACTTTTCAAACTCACCTTTTCCGTATCTTTTCACAACAGGTTTATACCTTAACCCATCGCCAGAATGTCTCGGGATTATATGAAAATGGAAATGGAAAATTCTTTGCCCGGCAACGAAACCATTGTTTGATAAAATATTAAATCCCTCAGGTTTCGGTTCTATTGAATCTAATATCGCCTGCGAAACAATTTTAACAGCTTTTAAAAGATCAACATATATCTCCTCAGGCAAAGATAAGAAGTTTTCGTAATGTTCCTTCGGA
>JBCNVC010000308.1:0-916 GCA_039630395.1 Candidatus Kryptonium sp.
TTTTTTACCTCAACAACCACACAAACCAACAAACAAAATCAAACATACCCCAATCCCTCACAAGTACGATTCAAACTAATGAAAGTGGTTCAAATTTGGAGCTTTTTTTAACGTTTCAATCCCTCACAGGTTCGATTCAAACAGGTTGAGATTGATGATCCAAATGCGTTCACGGGGTTTCAATCCCTCACAGGTTCGATTCAAACACAGGTTTATGCCGAGGGTTTGGTTGAGGGGGAAATAGTTTCAATCCCTCACAGGTTCGATTCAAACAACAAAGCAATGGCGACGGATGGATTTACAAAACTAGTTTCAATCCCTCACAGGTTCGATTCAAACTATGGGCGACGACAAACTATCCAGAAGCCCTTGAATCGTTTCAATCCCTCACAGGTACGATTCAAACAGGAACTGGAATGCACAAATACGCTGGCGTGCCAATAAAAGTTTCAATCCCTCACAGGTACGATTCAAACTTCAGAAATTTTATCGGAACAGACAGAGGGGGCGAGGTTTCAATCCCTCACAGGTACGATTCAAACAGATTTGAGCGATAGTGGAAAGTTGATAGATGCGAAGTTTCAATCCCTCACAGGTACGATTCAAACAAAAAAAAAACAAAATAAGGGATAGTAGATATGTATTGTTTCAATCCCTCACAGGTTCGATTCAAACACGGAAGCCAGTGGCATCACGAGAGACGTAAAGAGGAGTTTCAATCCCTCACAGGTTCGATTCAAACTTTGTTTGCATTTGAATTTCCAATGGAACAAGACAAGTTTCAATCCCTCACAGGTTCGATTCAAACGGAGTTATGATAATGGCAATAGTGAGTGGGAAAATTGTTTCAATCCCTCACAGGTTCGATTCAAACAAGGGATATTGAAGAAGCATATAAAAAGCATTTTGAAGTTTC
>JBCNVC010000309.1:0-898 GCA_039630395.1 Candidatus Kryptonium sp.
TGCTTCGAGATGAGAGATGCCTTGTGCTTTTCATACTAGGCTTGTATCTAGGGGAGGGCTCTAAACAAAAGGATACATTTTGCTTTGGGAACAGCGATCCGTCTCTAATCCGTGTCTGGCAATCCTGCTTGAGACGGGTGTTCATAATAGATGAAGCAAAATGGGCTGCTCAACTTTCCTTAAGCGAAGGAATGGATGAGCGCTATCTGAAGGAATTCTGGTCTGAGTTGACAGGGATTCCGCTCCATCGATTTCATAAAACAAGCTGGCGTAAAGGAAAACCCAGAAAAATTCGAGAAGGATATCGTGGAGTTTGTCTTTTACACTACTATGATTTAAAAATCAGACGATTTCTGGATGTGCTTTGGGAAGTGTTGATAGAACGTTTGTCGGTTAACGTGGGCCCGTAGCGCAGTTGGGAGCGCGCCGCCGTGGCACGGCGGAGGTCACGGGTTCGAATCCCGTCGGGTCCACTTTTCGAAAGGGGCGCGAAAGCGCCCCGTTGTTTTACCCCAAGCTGGGCTTGGGGCAGCCGAGAACCTCCCCCTACTGCTCAAAGAGTTGCCCTTAAGATAAGAACGGAAAATTTAAGGGGCGGGCGGAGTCGCCGAAAGCAGCCCTGTCTGTCCCTCAATTCCTCGGATCAGAGGGCCAAGCCCTTCGTCCAAAGTCCGCTCTCCTGAAAGGCGAGGCCATCCGAAAGGCGAGGAAGGGGAGTAGTAGGCCATCCCCCAGCGAGCGGCCGGATGGTGCGAGGCCGCAAGGCCCTTGGGGAGGGCCCGGGGGCGCTTTGCTCCCAAAGGCCGAACTCGCCCTGGAGCTGCCGGGGTGAAAGCGATCCTCGCTAAAGCTCCGGCCGGGCCGCGCCCGTTATCGTGCCCGAGCGCACCGGAGGCGG
>JBCNVC010000031.1:0-2356 GCA_039630395.1 Candidatus Kryptonium sp.
CCAGCCATATGATAAATTCTTTCCTCCCGGACCGTCCCATCAAGATCATCAACCCCAAAATTTTGAGAAACCTGTGCGACTTTCACCCCGGTTGAAATCCAAAAACACTTTATATGCGGAAAATTATCAAGCATTAATCTTGCGACCGCAAAGCTTTTCAAATTTTGCAAACCTGTTGTCCAATCCCCAGCGTATTTGTTATTTTTTGGATGATACGGCAGTGGGATGAATGTTAAAAATCCACCGGTTTCATCTTGTAGATCGCGAAGTTTTATCAGATGTTCAACTCTTTCCTCAATTGTTTCCATATGTCCATAAAGCATCGTTGCATTCGTTCTTATACCAAGTTTATGAGCCACTCTGTGTACTTCAAGCCACTCTTTCTCTCCAATTTTATCAGGGAATAGCTTTTGTCTTACTCTTTCGCTGAAAATTTCCGCGCCTCCGCCAGGCATTGTATCAAGACCAGCTTCCTTGAGCTCAGATAAAACTTCCTCATAAGTTTTTCCAAAACTCCTTGCAAAAAAGTCAATTTCAACTGCGGTGAAAGCTTTTATGTTTATTTTCGGATTTATTTCCTTGATACCTTTCATCATGTCAATGTAATATTCCCACGGCAACCTCGGATCAAGCGCTCCAACTATGTGGACTTCAACAATTTCATCTTTCAATGGACGAATTTTCTCAAAGATTTGCTCAAGTGTAAATCTGTAAGCTCCATCCTGACCTTCTTTTCTATAGAACGAGCAAAACTTGCAATCAAGCTCGCAGATGTTTGAATAATTTATGATGTGATTTTTAACGAAATAAGTTCTATTGCCATTAAGTTTCTCACGAACCATATTCGCAAGAAAACCAAGCGAAAGAACATCATCCGTTTTATAGAGTTTAACTCCATCCTCAAAACTTAATCTTTCACCTATGATAACTTTTTCAAAAATCTCGCTTAATCCAGATTTTTGCATCCGCTCTTCGTAAACTGGTAAAATTTCTATCTCCATGTTTAATTGTTTGCTTTGTTTTTCATCTATTTTAAAAATTTTTGCAATGTTTCAGCTATTTGCAAATAGTGATCGGACACCCGCACCTTATCAATAACCTCGGCAATTCTTCCTTCAGGATCTATTATAAATGTCACCCTTTTCGCAAAACCAAATAATCCTGAAACGCCAAATGATTTTATAATCTCGCCATCTTTATCAGCGATAAGTTCATACGGAAATTTATACTTCTCTTTAAAATTTTTTTGAGTTTCAATATCGTCCTTGCTTACGCCATAAAGATTGATATTAAACTTTGATAATAGCTCAAACCCATCTCTTAAACTACAAACCTCCTTTGTGCAACCGGGAGTGAATGCTTTTGGATAAAAGAAAATAACACTCCATTTTCCTTTTAAATTTTCAGAACTTAGCAATGTTCCATCTGTACACATTGCTGTAAAGTTCGGAATTTTATCCCCTACCTTTAACACTTTAACCTCCGTTTCTAATTAATAAAAAGAGACACGCTGACGCGTGTCTCAAGATTTTACTCTGATGTTTTTTGTCTGACTTGTTTAGCGCTCATCTCACGAAGATAATACAGCTTTGCTCTCCTTACCGCTCCTCGTTTTTTCACCTCAATTTTTGCGATTGAGGGCGAATGAAGGGGGAATATCCTCTCAACGCCGACGCCATCGCTTATCTTACGAACAGTAAAAGTTTCATTAAGTCCACTACCTCTTCGTGATATCACTATTCCCTCAAATTCTTGAATTCTTTCCTTATCACCCTCAACAACCCGAACATGCACCGAGATCGTATCTCCTGGCTTGAAATCGGGTATGTCCGTTTTTAGGTATTTTGACTCAACGAGTTTCACCTTATCCATTTTTATCATCTCCTGTGATTTTGTTTAACAAATCTTTTCTTCTTTTTAATGTTTTTTCAAGTGCCTTTTCATACCTCCATTTCTTTATAACTTCATGATTTCCAGAAAGCAAAACCTCTGGAACTTTCATTCCTCTATATTCAGCAGGTCTCGTATAATGCGGATGATCAAGTAGACCTGTCTGAAAAGAATCGGTCATAGCTGATTCAATATCGTTAAGAACACCAGGAATAAGCCGGATCGTTGCATCAATTACAACAAGCGCTGGAAGTTCTCCACCGGTTAATACATAATCACCAATTGAAATTTCTTTTGTAACAAGTGCTTCTCTTACTCTCTCATCAACTCCTTTATAATGACCACAGAGCAAAATTACATTGTTAAGTTTTGAGAGTTCATTTGCCATTTTCTGATTAAAAAGTTCTCCATCAGGGGTTAAAAAAATTATCTCGTCGTATTCTCTTTCACTTTTCAACTTTTCAAT
>JBCNVC010000031.1:2451-19983 GCA_039630395.1 Candidatus Kryptonium sp.
CTATTTTCTGATTAAAAAGTTCTCCATCAGGGGTTAAAAAAATTATCTCGTCGTATTCTCTTTCACTTTTCAACTTTTCAATACATTCAAAAATTGGTTCAGGCTTCAAAATCATTCCGGCTCCTCCACCATAAGGATGATCATCAATTTGTCTATATCTTCCGATCCCGTAATCATGTAAGTCGTGGACATAAATTTCAACTATTCCTTTCTCCCTTGCTCTTTTGATTATGCTTGAATTCAAAGGGCTTTCAAATATCTGAGGAACAGCAGTTATTATATCTATTCTCATCTCAATATCACCTCCTCATTCAATTAAACCTTCCATTGGATCAATTATGATCATCTTATTTTCAAGGTCAACCTTTTTAACAACTTCGCTTATTGCTGGGATCAAAATTTCTTTACCTTTTGATTCAACCACATAAACATCGTTCGCTGGAAGAAGCCATACATCTGTTATAATGCCTATCTTTTTACCATTGACATCATAAACCTTCAGCCCGATCAAATCATGTACATAATAATAACCTTCGGGCAAAGGGAGAAGCTCTTCCTCTGGTATATAGATAAACTTTCCAGAGAACGATTCAGCTGTCGTTCTGTCGTTTATATTTTTAAACTTTAAAATGATCTCTTCATTGCGTAAAGAAGAACTCACAATATAATGTTCTTCCACTTCAATAGGATTATCGCCGACATAAACACGCTTTAGTTTTTTAAACCTATTCACAAAATCAGTTATTGGTTTAACACATATTTGTCCCTTAAGTCCATAAGGTCTCAAAATTTTTCCAATTATACATAAATCTCCCATAGTGTCGTCAAATCTTGCTACCTTAACTTAAATGTTGGCATGTTAAACTTTTCCCTTGGCGGATGCTTCCAGATCCTGATGAAATACTTGATATTATCTCTAACTAAACCAGTATCATCAAACCTTTCAACTAATAAAACTTTTTCTGGGATTCGCAATTCTTTATCTAACGGCACCTTCTTCAACTGCTCTTTAAGATTTTCCATCATTTCTTTAATTTTTCCTTTATTGATTTCCTCAATTTTTTCTTGCAAGCCTTTTGCTTTTTCCTGTGCCTCTAATATAGGATCTGGAGTGTAAAGCACAATTAGTTAAACTATCCTCAGGATTTGCAAATAACAAACTCACACCGAACCAAATTTTTAAAAATAGAATTTTTTTAAGTATGATCTTGTCGCCTCTTATTTAGGCAGACTAAAAACCATGCGAAATCTCACTGCAAAATCTCAAGTATCGCTCTTTTTCTTCCTTCGCAGCAACTGCACTAAGGAGAACACGCATTGCATTTGCGGTTCTTCCCTTCCGTCCTATAACTTTACCGACATCACCTTCACCAACTTGCAATCTAAAAATCACACGATTTTCTCGGTCCTCCATCGTAATTTTCACATCCTCTGGTCTGTCAACCAAGTGTTTTGCGATAAATTCCAAAAATTCACGCATTTTTCAGCCCTCCGTAATGTTTCAGTTTATGTTTTTAGGAGGGCGTCACCAGCAGAAAAGTTCATTAAGATGGCGCTCCTCCTTGTTCAGAACTTCCCTTTTCAGATTCTTTTTGTTTCTTTCTTGCTCTTCTTCTTTCCTTCTTTTCTATCTCCCTTTTCTCCCTACCCATCTGAAGCTGAAGCCACTTCTCATATTCAGCTTGAATAAATGACTCATCTTTTCCTTGCTTCATATAGGACCATTTCAACCATATTCCTTTCCTTCTTAAAAGAGCCTTGACGGTGTCAGTTGGTATCGCACCTCTCTTAAGCCAATGAATTACCCTATCCTCTTTAATTTCAACCTGCATTGGCTTTGGAATTGGATTATACCATCCTACTGATTCAATATACTTTCCATCTCTTGGTTCTTTTGAATCCGCAACCACTATTCTGTAGAATGGTTGTTTTTTCTTTCCGAATCTTTGCAAACGAATCTTTACAGCCAAATCTTCACCCATTTTTTGTTTTTAAATTTTAAAATTCATATGAATAATAAAGTGCTATTCCTTTGGTTTTCAAATACTCCTCAACATCAGGCTCGCTTATCATATGAGTAACAATAACTGGAAAAATCCTTGCATAAACATCTTTCAATCTATCAAGTTTCTTCCTTACGAAATCGTCAACATCATTTTTTGAAAGTTGCGATTTACACTCACCTATTATCATTATGCTTTCACCATTCTTTTCACCTTCACCTACTATATTGACTTCAATTTTGTTTCCCTCCTTGTCAGAAACATATCCTCTTTTTAATCTTGCTTTTATCTTTATCCCGAAATCTCTTTCAAGCAAAGTTGGCAGATGTTTATAAGATTCGTTCGAGCGTATATCCGAATGCGTTTGATAAGCCACCAAATTGTTTATTAATTCTATCTTGATCTATTGTGAGAATTCTAACTTGCTCCGTCAATTCTTGCACTGTTTTAATTAGCCCAATGACTGCTTCTTCAAGATTTAGCACTCTTTCTTCCAGTTTTGTAAACCTTTTTTCATTTATTTTCTGTATTTCAATTAATTCATCAATAGCCTGTTCCAATTTTAAAAATCTCTCCTCGTTTCTTTTCTGCGCTTCAATTAGTTCAGCAACTGATTGCTCTAATTTTAGAAATCTTTCCTCATTTCTTTTCTGCGCCTCAACAAGTTCTGAAACTGTTGCCTTCAACTCTTTCATTGACCGCTCCAAACTTAAAAATCTCTCTTCATTCCTCTTCTGCGCCTCCACAAGTTCTGAAACCGTTGCTCTCAACTCCCTCACTGATTCCTCCAAACTTAAAAATCTCTCTTCATTCCTCTTCTGCGCTTCAATTAGTTCAGCGATTGATTGCTCTAATTTTAGAAATCTCTCTTCGTTCCTTTTCTGTGCCTCTACTAATTCCCTTATTGACCGCTCGTTTTTCTTTTGAGCTTCAACAAGTTCCTTAGTTGCTGTTAGTAATCCACCTATTGTTATTTCATTTGATCGCTGTAATAAAATTATACTTTCCAATGCGCTCTTCAGACCTTCGTTTATTTCTTTCAAAAAATTTTTCAATTCATCAAAATCACTCTTTATCACAGCTTGCGATTTTATTCTCTCTTCAACAATTTTGTCTATTTCAATTTTAAGAGCCTGCGGTAATTTTACTTGTTTCGCTTTTGCCATGATTCATTCAAAATGGAATTTTAAATCCTCTAAATTTCCCACGATTTAACTGCTTTATCAACTTTTGCATTTCCTCAAATTGTTTCAACAATCTATTTACATCTTGCACCGTCGTTCCGCTTCCCATTGCAATTCTTCTCTTACGGCTTGCATTGATTATCTGCGGTTTTCGTCTTTCTTCAGGTGTCATTGAATTTATTATCGCTTCAATTTTTACGAGCTCTTTTTCATCTATATCAACATTTCTTATCGCACTTCCAACTCCCGGTATCATACTCAAAATTTCTTTCAGCGGTCCCATTTTTCTTATCTCTCTTATTTGGTCTCTGAAATCTTCAAGCGTGAATTGATTCTTTCTTAATTTTTCTTCAAGTTTTCTTGCTTTTTCTTCGTCAACCTGCTTTTGTGCTTTCTCAACAAGCGTTATTATATCGCCCATTCCAAGAATTCTTGAAGCCATTCTATCTGGATAGAACGGTTCAAGCGCATCAAGTTTTTCACCAACACTTACGAACTTTATTGGTTTATTTATGACTGCTTTAATTGAAAGAGCAGCTCCTCCACGAGCATCTCCATCAAGTTTAGTTAAAACAACACCATCAAAATTTAACCTATCGTTAAATTCCTTTGCGACATTGACAGCTTCTTGTCCTGTCATTGAATCAACGACGAAAAGAATTTCATGAGGTTTCACGGCTTCTTTGACCTTCTCAACCTCTTGCATCATTTCCTCATCTATGTGCATCCTTCCAGCAGTATCAATTATAACAACATCCCTATAATTTTTCCTCGCATAGTCAATTGAATCTACTGCGATTTTAATTGCGTCGGTATTTGAATCTATTGAAAACACAGGAACTTGAATTTGCTCGCCAAGCTGTTTAAGTTGTTCAATAGCTGCGGGACGATGTACATCCGCTGCAACAAGAAGTGGATGTCTGCCTTTATGTTTCAAATGATTTGCAAGTTTTGCGCAAAATGTTGTTTTACCTGAACCTTGAAGTCCAACGATCATTATCACCGTGGGCGGATTTGGTGAAAATTTTATATCAGCACGAGTTGAACCCATTAATTTAACAAGTTCATCGTATATAATTTTTATCAACATCTGCCCCGGCGTAATGCTTCTCAAAACCTCCTGACCAAGTGCTTTCTGTTGAACTTTTTCAGTAAATTCCTTCACCACTTTGTAATTGACATCCGCTTCAAGCAACACGCGCCTTACTTCACGCATCGTTTCAGCAATGTTTGACTCCGTAATTCTCGCTTGACCGCGAATTTTCTTAAAAAGCAATTCAAATTTTTGTGTTATTTCCTCAAACATCATTTTAAAATTATTTTTTAAAGGAATGGACTAATTTTTCATGCCTTGCAAATTTACGAAAATTCAATATCTTTTACAAAATGACTCCACTTTAAACATTCACGACCCGCTTTAAGTAACCAAACACGAACAAAGATAAAATCTGAAGCGCAACTGAAAAAACAATTAAATACCAAATTGAAATATCATATAACTTCCCAATAACAAAGCTTCCAACAAACCATGAAAATCCAAACAATCCGTGAAACATTCCAAATGCAAACCCTCGCCTTTCCGCAGGAACAAGTTCAGCTACAGCCGATTTCATAACTGTTTCTTGAAATCCCATGACAATTCCCCACAAAACGACAGCAACAATCACTGCAAAAAGATCATTCATAGCAAATGAAAGAACAGAAATAGGAATTGAAAAAACAGGGATGAAAAATAGTGTTTTAATTTTAAATCTATCAAATACACCTCCAATAACAAGTGCAGTCAAAGCATCAATCCCCATAGCAAGGGCAAACAACGCCGGTATTATCTCATCTGAAACAATTTGAACTTTTTTCAAATGATAAGATATAATCTGAAAATGAGGATAGCCGGAGATTGTGAGCGCACTGAATAAAAGATAAAAATAAAAAGGTTGCCCTAATTTATCTTCACTTAATTTTGTCGTTTTAAATTCAAGTGATTCTGGCTTCGGAAAAATCGCCATCGTTACAAATAGCGTTAATAAAGATAAAACCGCTGGGATTCCGAGAAGTAAAAAGGCATTTGAATAACTTTGAGTTTTATAAATAGCCCCTGCTACAATTAATGGTCCTATTATTGCTCCAATTTGATCAAGAGCCTCATGAAGCCCAAATCCCTTTCCATATCCAATGTTTGAAGAAGCGTAAGATAAGATCGTATCACGTGCTGGTGTTCTTATTGCTTTGCCAAATCTTTCAGCTATAATCAAGGCAGAAGCAATTTCCAAGTTCCCGGCAAAAGCAAGCAAAGGAACCGCAACAAGATTAATAAAATAACCAATGCCCGTTATAATCCAATATCTTTTTGTCTTATCAACAACATAACCGGAAACAAAGCGAAACCCATATCCAATAAGTTCACCAAAACCACCAACAAATCCAACGACAGTTGCACTTGCACCAAGTGTAAATAAAAAAGGTCCAACGATACCCCGCGCTCCTTCATAAGTTATATCAGCGAATAGACTAACAAACCCAAGCAATGTGATAACAAAAAAAGCTGTCTTCACATTTACTTTACTTTGCATTAGGTTTTCCTATTTTCTTTATGAAACACATTTTTTAAAAACAACCAAATCACGCTTTTTCAAATTAAAACTGCTCCTAACTGCCAAAACATATCAATAAAAAACGCTCACCTTGTTAAACTCAAGTTTTATAAATACATAACCAACCTTTGTTGGTCAAAGTAATCTATTTCTTCAAATACTGATCAAGCCAATCTAATACCGTTGTCCACCATAACCTTGCATTTTGAGGCTTTAAAATATGATGTCCCTCGTCAGGGAAATAAAGCATTTTTGATGGGACTCCCATCCTTTGCAATGCTGTAAACATCATGAATCCCTGGCTTACATCAACTCTATAATCAAGTTGCCCATGTATTACGAGAGTTGGAGTTTTAAAATTCTTAACATAATAACTCGGGGACCACTTTTTATATTGCTCGGGATTTGTCCAAGGAGTTCCTCTAAATTCCCACTCCGGAAACCACAGTTCCTCAGTTGAGCCGTACATACTTTGAAGATCAAAGACACCCGCATGTGAAATTAAACATTTGAAAATTCCCTTGTCATTATGTCCGGCGATCCAATTAATCATATATCCACCGTAAGAAGCTCCAGCTGCGCCTATTCTATCTTTATCAACAAAGTTATATGTTTTTATCACATACTCAACTCCTTTCATCAAATCCTCAAAAACTTTACCACCCCAATCACCGCTTATCTCATCTGTAAACTTTTGACCATACCCAGTTGAACCACGAGGATTGATAAGGACAACCACATAGCCCCGTGAAGCAAACATTTGTGCGTTCCACCTGTAGTGAAAATGGTCAGCCCACATAGATTGAGGTCCACCATGAATTAAAAAAACTACCGGATATTTCTTATTCGCTTCAAAAAACGGTGGCTTCAAGATAAAGCCATGAACTTTAGTAGCTCCAGCACCGGAAAACCAAAACTCTTCCAAAGGATTCATCTCAAGATGGGAAAGCAAAAAGTCATTATGATTTGTTAACTGACTAACTTCTAAACTTACAAGATCAAGCCGATAAATCTCAGCTGGCTTTCTTGCTGACTCCCTCTTGAAAACTAAAAACCTCCCATCCGGAGTGATTGAGATCTCCGTGTTATAACTTTTTTCTGTTATTTGCTTAATTTCCCCTGTTTTCACATCAACTCGGTAGATTGAATTATATCCTTGATCTTCAGCGGTAAAATATATGAACTTGCCATCAGGCGACCAAATCACTTCTTCAACGGAGCGATCAAAATTTTCAGTTAGATTTATAATCTTTCCTGTTTCCTTTTCATAAAGCATCAATCTGTATTTATCCGATTCAAATCCAGCTCTGAATTGAGCCCTATAAGCAATGTATTTTCCATCTGGTGAATATACAGGCTGATTGTCGTTTGCTTTGTTTGTTGTGATTCTCTTTATATTTCCACCATCTGGCGTTGTAACGAAAAGATCATTGTTTGTGCTTATAGCAATCATTGTATCTGTGTTTCTTACGAAGCAAATTTCTTTTCCATCTGGTGAGAAAGCATAATCAATTTTCCCACCAAGATCTATCGGCGGGGTATCATAATCTCCTGGTGTTATATCAACAACCCTTCCTGTTTTGACATCAACTGTAAACAAATGGCTCCTTTTATTATCAATCCATCTGTTCCAAATTCTAAACGGCAAGCTTGTGAAAATTTTTGCTTTCACCTTGCTTGTTTCCCTTTCCTTTTCTCTTTTCAAATTGCAATCGTTATCAGGGCAATCAGGATAAACTTGTGATACAAAGGCAAGATATTTTCCATCAGGAGACCAAATGACACCATCAGCTCCAAGTGCAATGTTTGTCATTTTCTTCATCATTCCTGTTTCAATTTCCATGATATAAACCTGTGGTTCCCCATCCCGAGTTGAGATAAAGGCAAGTTTTTTACCATCCGGAGACCAAGCTGGTGAATAATTTGAGCCTTCACCTTTGGTTAGCTGTATTTTTTCTTTTCCATCAATTGAAATAAGGTAAATATCCCTTTGGCCCCTGTTCTCTTCCATATTGTAAGAAGTAAGGACATAAGCAATCCATTTGCCATCGGGAGAAAGCACAAGATTTGACACTCTCTTCATCGCCCAAAGGTCTTCAACAGTTATAGCTCTTTTTTGAGCATAAACTGGAAGAATTAACGAGATAATAAGTAGGTAAATAACTAAGAAGTGAATTCTTCTTGCCATAGGTAAACAGAAAATTTTGTTTGCAAAAACACAGGTAAATTTTAAGCAAATTAAAGAATTAATTCAACCGTAAGGCAAAAAACATAATCTTTTGTAAATATTTCCTACTGGTTGCACCAAAGCAAAGTTTTAAAAAGAGATTCAATTTCCACTATACCTAGAAAAATGAAAACAATTTTGGAAATTTCTAAAAGCTTGCCCTAAACATCTCGCTTAAACGACCTAATTTCTTGCAAAATGAAAACGAAATTAATATATTTATCCCAAAGAAACTTAAAGCCAAAAATGAAAACTCAAAGACAAAACGATACAATTTCGTCAAGTTTAGATGTTTCACTTATCATTTATCAAATTTCCTACCGCATTTGCTTTTACGCCCGCTATTTTGCCCGGTGGTGATGCAACCACTGGGCTTAAGATCAAAATCCCATCACTCGCAAATTTTTCAAATTTTTCAAAATCATTTAATTACTTCAATTTCTTAAACAAAAAATTACAGGAGGCGAACAACAATGATCGTTGTTATGGAACCTGACGCAACAGAGGAACAAATTCAAAATGTCATAAAAGTTTTAAACGAAAATGGTTTTGATGTTCACCGTTCAACTGGTGTCACACGAACAGTTCTTGGAGCTATTGGTGTAAAGCTAGAATTTGATCATAGAAACATACTTTTGCTACCCGGCGTTGCAGAAGTTTTTAGAATAACGGAACCTTATAAGCTTGCAAATAGAGCATTTAAACCTGAGGGAACAGTTATCAACATAAATGGAGTGAAGATCGGCAGTAATGTTGAAGAAATTGTTGTTATGGCAGGTCCTTGCGCTGTCGAAAGTGAAGAACAGATATTTACGATAGCAAAATATGTATCTGAACATGGTGCAAAAATCTTGCGAGGAGGAGCTTTTAAGCCAAGAACTTCACCTTATTCATTTCAAGGTCTTGGTGAAGAAGGTTTAAAACTTTTAAGAGCAGCTGCTGATGAATATGGTTTACTTGTGATCACCGAAGTCCTTGATACCAAAGATATACAACTTGTTGCAAAATATGCTGATATACTTCAAGTTGGTGCAAGAAATATGCAAAACTTTGCTTTGCTTAAGGAACTTGGGAAAATTGATAAACCCGTGATGTTAAAAAGAGGAATGGCTGCAACTATTGAAGAATGGCTTATGGCTGCTGAATATATACTCGCTGGAGGAAATCATCAGGTTATATTATGCGAGCGAGGCATAAGAACATTTGAAACATCAACCAGAAATACACTTGACATAAACGCAATTCCAGTTATACATAAGAAAAGTCATCTTCCTATTGTTGTTGACCCATCGCACGCAACAGGAATAAGAGATAAAGTTATTCCAATTGCAAGAGCCGCCATAGCAGCTGGAGCCGATGGTTTAATAATTGAAGTTCATCACCAACCCGAAAAAGCAAAATCAGATGGACCACAATCACTCTATCCTGACCAATTTGCGCAACTTATGGTAGAAATTAGAAAAATAGCGGAAGCAATAGGAAGAAAAATTCAATAATAAAGGTTATGTTTCAAAAAATCTCAATAATTGGAACTGGATTAATCGGTGGCTCAATTGCTCTCTCGCTGAAACAATCAAAACAATATAATTTTACTATCATCGGATTTGATGCTGATCCTCGTTCTCTTGACATAGCATATGAAATTGGAGCGATCAACAAAAAAGCAAGTTCAATTGAGGACGCCGTTAAAGATGTTGATGTTATCTTTCTTTGCACACCATTAAAAGAAATTTTACAACTACTTCATACTGTCTCAAATTTTGCAAAATCTGGTGCAATAGTAACTGATGTCGGAAGTGTTAAAAAAATAGTTCTTAAAGAAGCCGAAAAAATAAGAAATGATATCTATTTCATAGGTGGTCATCCAATGGCTGGATCGGAGAAAAAGGGCATAACTTCTGCTGATCCATTTCTCTTTGAGAACGCCGTTTATGTCCTGTGTCCCAATTTTAATGTGCCTTTGAAAATTTTAAACGATTTCATTGAACTAATAAAATTAACAGGAGCTAATATAATTTTACTTGATCCAGAAATACATGACAGAGTGGCTGGATACATAAGTCACCTTCCTCAACTACTCGCCGTTTTGCTTGTTAACACTGTCGGAAATATGGGAAGTGATTATCTCTCGTTATCAGGAGGCGGATTTAAAGATCTAACGCGTATAGCCTCAAGCCAATTTGAAATGTGGAGCGATATAATCTCGTTCAACAAGGACAAAATAATTGAAGCGATTGATAATTTCATGAACGGTCTCATCAGATACAGAGACACAATCAAATCTGGAAAAATAGAGGCACTAAAACCCGAATTCGACAACGCTTTCAAATTAAGAAATGAAATCCCATCAAGTAGAAAAGGTTTCATTAATGTTTTATACGATGTTTTCATAATGGTTGAAGATAAACCCGGAGTTTTAAGCAAAATTTCAACGGCATTATATGAGGGAGGATTAAACATAAAAGATATTGAGCTTTTGCGAGTAAGAGAAGGAACTGGTGGAACATTTCGCCTTTCGTTTGGAAGTGAGAACGACGCAAAAAAAGCAATTGAAATAATAACATCGCTTGGATATAAAGTTTTGGTCAGATGATCAAAAAAATTCTTGACATATTCAAAAGGAAAAACGAAAATAAAGACGAAGTTCTCAAAATCCGCATAACTCCGAGAACGCTTGTTGTCCTATGTGGCGTCGCAGGAAGCGGTAAATCAACATTTGCGAAAAAGTTTTTCAAGCGAACTCAAATTGTTTCTTCGGATCATTGTAGAGCTATGATCTCGGATAACCCAGCAAATCAAGCGGTGTCAAAACATGCTTTTGATCTTTTTTATTTCATTATAGAAAAGAGATTGCTCGTTGGAAGATTAACTGTCGCAGATGCAACATCGCTTTCAAAAGAAACCAGATCTCAACTAATAGAGATAGCGAGAAAATATGGTTTCAGAGTCGTTATAGTTATTTTTGACATACCGGTTGAAATTTGCATAGAAAGAGATAAAAATAGACCGAGAAAAGTTGGGGAGCAAGTTATAAGAAATCAATATGTTAATTTTCTTGAGGCAAAAAAATCAATACCGACAGAGGGATTTGACGAAATTTTCATTTTAAATGAAAAAACTCTCAACACAGTAACGGTAGAAATATTTCAACCTCAAGCAACACCAAATAGTTCTGCAAGTTTATGATTTCTTTTCAGCAAAGCGATTAAAAAGTTCTGCATTGAGTAAACCTCCACAGCAAATGGTAAAAACCCAAGATATCCAAGAAGAGGCATCTCAAATATCTTTGGACCGGCAAACGGTATTGGCACAGTGTAAATCCACTTCCCGATAGCCCAGTAGTTCCAAAACTCCCAAAGAACACCACAAATTAGACCAGCAAGAAAAAGTGAAAGTAGCGTTGTTAATTTTCCATTTTCAAATTCTCTAAATAAACTTTTCACACCAAGTTTATAATTTATCGGCTCAAGGAGAAAAACAAACCCCACCCAGACGAAAGCAAAAAGATAAGAAGCTATTTCCGAGGGCAAAAGCAATGGAACCACGAGAAAAACTAAACCGAGCACGAAATAAATTATCAATTTTTTATCTGTTGTTTGCGAAGGTTTTTTGGCTACCTTTTCAAAAATCGGTCTGATAAGTTGTTCTGTTTCAAGTATTGCTGGAAAGATCGTTGCGAAAGCCCAAACATATCCAATTGTCCTTGCAAGCGCATTTTCAGGTAAACCGATATAATACCAATTTTTAAGGTGGAAATTGTACGCTTCAAAGACCAACCAACAAATCACAGACCATGGCAACATTATCAAAAATTCAGATGTTCGACTTTTTATAAGGGAATTCCCGTAAAATTTAAAATTAAGCGCATCAACAAAGAGAATATACCCTGTCCAGACAATTGGAGTAAAGTAGATACCAACGATTTTAATTTTTAGAAAAAGCAAAATTTCGGCAATGATAATTATTAAAATTCCGATGTAACCGTAAAACGGCATAAGGCTTTGTAAAATTAATTTCTATTCTCTTATTTCCACCTCATTTGATAACTCGTTTCTATCGTCCGGTTTTATCGGGAAATGTTGGACGAGAATTTTTTCAATTTCATCAAGTCCTTCAATAACTCCGTCAAAATATCTGCTCTCTTTAAATCGTTCTGCCATTTTATCGGCAATTTTTTGCCAGGTTTCGTTTTCAACTTTCTCATTAATTCCCTTATCAGCGATTATTTGAAGTTTCTTTTCAGAAAGGAGAATATAAACAAGCACACCTGTTTGATCTCTGGTTTTGTCCATACCAAGGCGATAAAATTCCCTCAAAGCCATATCAAACAAAGTGAGATTCTTTTCCATCAAACTTCTCTTTTCACGAATTGAGACCCTTACTTCACCGCTTGTTCTTTTTTCAATCTCTGTGATTTTCTCCGAAATTTTTTTCAACTCATCATTTGTGAAAATATCTCTCACCCTTAACATAACCTCATGAAATTTTTTTGAAGTGTAAAATTTTAAAAGTTAATTTCTTTACCAGCTACTACTTGCTCCTCCGCCTCCAAATCTTCCACCACCTCCTGACCAACCACCACCCCAAAATCCACCACCTGATGTCCATCCGCCCCAGCTTCCTTTGCTACTTCTTCCCCTTTGCTCGCTCATCGAGCCTAACAACCAGAGCCAGAACAAAGTTGAGTCAGCTCCACCTGATCCAATTGTATAATGTCTAACCCCCCTTATAATTGAGCCGAAAAATGCCAGCAAAACGATTCCTATTATGATAAGTGATAGAATCGTACCAATGTTCGTTTCAGGTTTTTTCCTTGGATCTGCTTTAAATTCACCTTTCGTTGCAGAAATTATGGCATCAATTCCTGCGTCTATACCAGCGTAGTAGTTCCCCTGCCTGAATTGAGGACGAACTATATTTCTAAGTATCTGATCACACAAGGCATCTGGCAAAACACCTTCAAGACCATACCCAACTTCAAGTCGCATTTTCCTATCTTGAACTGCTATCAAAAAAAGAACACCGTTATCTTTGCCTGCCTGACCAAGTTTGTTCTTTTCAACAACCCTTATTGAAAAATCCTCAATACTTTCTCCTTCAAGTGATGGTATTATTAAAACAGCAATTTGATTAGTTGTTTCCTCTTCAAATTTTGATAATTTATATTCAAGCGAATAAATTTGCTCAGGAGTTAAAATTCCAGCTAAATCCGTCACACGCTGTGTTAACTTTGGAACATCAAGTTCTGCAAGCGATAGTGTAGAGAATAAGAAGATTAACAGAGCTAAATGTAATTTTGGCACCGATTGATATTTTTTTTATTTTCAAGTCAAGTTAAAAACGATCGCAATTTGACTGCGCTCAAACTAATTTTTATACTCTTCCATTGACTTTTTCTTTTTCAATTGCTTCCACGACGGCAATAGCTGCCATATTGACGATTTCGTTCACCTCCGCTCCAGTTTGCAGGACATGGACAGGTTTCTTCATTCCCATAAGAATTGGTCCAATTACATCTGCACCGCCAATTCTGTAAACAAGTTTATAAGCAATGTTTGCTGAATTAAGATCTGGGAAAATTAGAACATTTGCTGGACCTTTACCCCTCAAAGCCGAAAATGGATACATTTCTTCTATTATTTCAGGCACAACCGCTGTATCAGCCTGCATTTCACCGTCAACAATAAGATCAGGCGCTTTTTGCCTTATGATCTCAACTGCTTTTTTAACTTTTAACGAATACGGATTTTCTGTGCTTCCAAAGTTGCTAAATGAAAGCAAAGCAACAACCGGCTCAACATTAAATCTTTTGGCTGTTTCTGCAGAGGCGATCGCTATCTCCGCAAGCTCTTCTGGGGTTGGATCAATATTAACTGTTGTATCAGCAAAGAAAAATGTTCCTTTTTTGGTAAGCATGATGTAAAGTCCTGAAACTCGTGTGAATCTTTCATCCATTCTTATAATCTGAAGCGCTGGGCGAATTGTGTCTGGATAGTGAGATGTTAAACCAGAAATCAAACCATCCGCATCGCCCATTCTAACCATCATTGCACCAAAATAATTCGGCAAACTCATCATCTTGCGCGCTTCTTTCAAAGTTACACCTTTGCGCTGGCGTAAACGATAATACTCTTCAACATATTCATCAAATCTCGGATACTTCAACGGCTCAACAATTTTAACATCTTTCAAACTAAGTTTATTTTCCTCAATTTTTTGTCTGATGACATTTTCAGAGCCAATTAAAATCGGTTTTGCGATCCCTTCATCAACTAAAATCTGGCTTGCTTTTAAAATCTTTACTTCTTCTCCCTCTGGAAATACAATTCGCTTTGGGTCTTTCTTTGCGATTGCGAAAATAGGTCTCATGATCTCTTGGGATATTCCAAGGCGAACTTCAAGCTGGTGCTTGTATTCCTCCCAATCGGTTATCTCAATTCTTGCAACCCCGGTTTCCATTGCAGCCTTTGCAACAGCTGGAGCAACCCAGGTTAAAACTCTTGGATCAAAAGGTTTTGGAATTATATAATTTCTTCCAAACTCAAATTTTTCTCCACCGTATGCACGTATTACTGAATCAGGAACATCTTGCTTTGCAAGTTGAGCAAGCGCATAAGCTGCTGCAAGCTTCATTTCCTCGTTTATCGCTTTTGCCCTGACATCAAGTGCTCCCCTGAAAATAAATGGGAAACCGAGAACATTGTTAACCTGATTTGGGTAATCTGATCTTCCCGTTGCCATTATAACATCGTCGCGAGCTTCAATTGCATCTTCATATCTTATTTCAGGATCAGGGTTCGCCATTGCGAAAACGATTGGATTATCAGCCATCGTTCTTAACATTTCTTTCGTTACCACATTTCCAACTGACAAACCAACGAAAACATCGGCTCCAACAAGGGCATCTTTAAGTGTTGCACCATCAACAAACTTATCTGTTGCAAATTCTTCTTTATAAGGATTCATATCCTCTTTTCGCCCCTTATAAATTACTCCTTTCCTATCGCACATGATTATGTTTTCTTTCTTAACACCAAGAAGGACGTAAAATCTTGCACAAGCTATAGCAGATGCACCAGCACCATTGAATACAACTTTAACTTCGTTAATTTTTTTACCGGCAAGTTCAAGTGCATTCAATAAAGCAGCACCACTTATTATCGCTGTTCCATGCTGGTCATCGTGGAATACCGGGATATTCATTCGTTTCTTCAATTCTTCTTCAATATAAAAACATTCAGGAGCTTTTATGTCTTCAAGATTAATTCCACCAAAGCTCGGTTCAAGTGACGCAATTATTTCAATCAATTTGTCAGGATCTTTTTCGTTAATCTCAATGTCAATTGCGTCAATATCTGCAAATCTTTTAAACAAAACAGCTTTACCCTCCATCACAGGCTTTCCAGCAAGAGCACCAATATCACCAAGTCCCAAAACCGCAGTCCCATTTGAAATAACCGCTACAAAATTCCCCTTCATCGTATATTCGTAAGCAAGATCTGGATTTTTATGTATTTCCCTACAAGGTTCAGCAACACCCGGAGTATAAGCGAGCGAAAGATCCCGCTGGGTTAAGCAAGGTTTTGATGGTATAATTTCAAGTTTTCCCTTTCGCCCTCTACTGTGATACTCGAGGGCTTCCTCACGGCGAATTTTAACTCCCATGGCAGGTCCTCCAAGAAAAGTTTGTTTTAAAAATCCTTACCAAAGGTGAGCAAGGTGCTTTTGAGGTGCGAAGTATGTTTAAAAAGCTTTTCATAAAGCGCAATTTTTTATTCTTCAAAAATTAATTTATCAAAATAAAAAGAAATAGGCAAGGACGTGTAGGAAATATTGAATTATTAGCAGGGTTTATTATTGAGAGAATAATTAAGAAACGAAAACGGGTAGCCACAGAAAACTTTTATTATCCCGTGGCTACCCGTTAGATGAACAATTTTACTTAACTAACATCATCTTTTTCACTTCAACGAACTTACCTGCCTCAAGACGATAAAAATATACTCCACTTGGCAAACTCATCGCATCAAACTTAACACTATACCTTCCTGCCTCCTGCTCACCATCAACAAGAACTGCTACCTCCTGTCCAAGTATGTTATAAACAACTAACTTAACTTTTGTCCGAATCGGTATATCGTATGTTATCGTCGTCGTCGGATTAAATGGATTAGGATAATTCTGATGTAATGCATAATCTGTAGGAACCCCAACAACTTTATCTTTCTCAACTTCTGTAATTCCTTGAATATACCTACCCGTTGTAGGATCAACGAGAACAGCTAATTGTCTTACTTTACCTGTATTAGGTTCGGTCCCCTGATATAAACCATGGAAATATATTCCTGTTGGCAAAGGTAAAGATTGCGAATAAATATAACCGATTTCTGAAACTTCATGGCTTATTCTAAATTGACTTCCACCATTTACTTCCACGACCTTTGCAAGTGTATCACTATCTAAATACCTTCTAAAATCTAAAGGCAATGTAAACTGAGCCGGAAGCCAAAAAGTATCAATTGATGGTATACCTAAAATCAAAAACACACTAAATTTTCCTTTCGTCCTGCTATCATATCCGTAATTCCAAAGATAACATCTTCCATCCACGCTTGTATCGGTTGGTAACTCAGAGCCACTAAATTTTTCAGGACCCAAAACATACATAAGTCTGGCATCACTTGCGTAGCTTTTTGCGACTGAATCAACACCACCAAATTTTTCTTTTGCAGTAATAGGTCGCATCAGAAGCTCAAATTTTCTGACCACCCTACCGTTCAGAGGATCTACATAAAAAACTAAAGCTCCCAAAGGATTGTTAGGGTCGGGATTATTCCTATTTAGTTTAACATACATAAGGCGCCAATATATGTTAACACTGTCTGGCGCTGGAGGAAACGGTTCGTTGTAGTTTCTTAATTCATACATTATAAAAGTAGTCGCATTTGTATCACTTCGATAAATACTACCACCGTTTAATTCCGCCACTTTGAAAACAGAATCACTATCAATAAATCTATTAATAAATGACTGTGTAAAGTCAACAGTCGGGCGAATCGGAACTTCGGTAGTATCAAGTAAAACCTCACCCCTCGCGCTTACATGAACAGTTATATACCTGTTTCTTGAGGGCGAATAATACAAGTAATTAGCCAGAAATACCTTTCCATCATAGGTATCATTCATAACTTCGCCAAACTCATTCGCTTGTATTCCTCTCAACCTAACATCGCTAGCAAAAGTCATAGCCGTTGAAGTAGCCACATCGATTTTACTCTTAACTGTAAAAGGCCCAAACTGGGTTTGTGACAAAGGGCTTTCAACTTCAATCTTAACCTTATTCAAATTAAAATTATACCACAAAAAATTTCTTATTGACGGAATCATAGAACCACCTTTGACGAATCTTCGCTCTATTCCAGAAACTATTGTAAAGTCTGAAAAATATGAGCTAGCAAAAGATATGGGCGAAAAATTACCATCATATGTGTTAAGGCCCCTATCATAATCAAGAACAAGAAGTTGAG
>JBCNVC010000310.1:0-918 GCA_039630395.1 Candidatus Kryptonium sp.
TTGAGTGTGTGAGTTAGTTTTATTGAAGTATTATTTTACCGTGGGTTTGAATCGAACCTGTGAGGGATTGAAACAACGCAAGGTCTCTGATTTCTTGTTCATCTCCTGGTGTGTTTGAATCGAACCTGTGAGGGATTGAAACAGTGTCCTTGGCTTGTAAATTCTTTAGCTCCAATTTCGTTTGAATCGAACCTGTGAGGGATTGAAACTAATTAATAATGTCAAATAACAATTACCTACTCTTTGTTTGAATCGAACCTGTGAGGGATTGAAACGCAATTTTCTGACATTACCCCACTCGTCTATCGTAGCGTTTGAATCGAACCTGTGAGGGATTGAAACAAATAATGGTTTATATAATCAGCCCAACCGTAAACATGTTTGAATCGAACCTGTGAGGGATTGAAACGAAACTGAACGGATTCTCAATCCTGTTTTGCGATATGTTTGAATCGAACCTGTGAGGGATTGAAACAATAGCATTATCTATCTTTCTATTCGGGAAACCCAAGTTTGAATCGAACCTGTGAGGGATTGAAACCTTCGCTTCAAAAACTCTCTAACTTGCTTTGCTAATATGTTTGAATCGAACCTGTGAGGGATTGAAACGAGATAAAAACTTCTAGATGTCCTTGTGTTCCAACTGTTTGAATCGAACCTGTGAGGGATTGAAACTTGGGACAACTTAATGTCATAAAGGGAGGCATTAAGTTGTTTGAATCGAACCTGTGAGGGATTGAAACATGATTTTTATTTAACAATTTTTATGGTTTTGCGGAAGTTTGAATCGAACCTGTGAGGGATTGAAACTTTTGTTTGTCTTCAAATAGTGCTGTATATAGCCAGCGTTTGAATCGAACCTGTGAGGGATTGAAACCTTGTTTTTATTTTCCCAATTTTGACCAACTTATCATGTTT
>JBCNVC010000311.1:0-914 GCA_039630395.1 Candidatus Kryptonium sp.
CATCATTAGAGTTGCCAAAAAGCTGGAACAGGAAGGTAAGATTGTACTTGGAAGAGGGGAGGAAGAATTTGTCTAAGTTAATTAAATCAAGAAGCCTCTCTAGCCATTCAGTGTTTAAACCAGGGCTCTCCTCTTCAGAGGAGAGTTTTGAGCTTTTCATAACTTCTCATACTAAAGAAAATGAGCAAGTGGCTGATTCAACAGATAATGAAAAGATCTGGGAAGAGAAAATAAGAATGGGCTATGAGGAAGGTTATAGAAAGGGATATGAAGAGGGATATGAAGAGGGATTTGAAATAGCTAAAAAAAGGGGATTTGAAGAGGGAAGAAAAGAGGCTGAGAGGTTTCTTGAGGAGGAGAGAAAGAGACTACAAGCTGATTTAGAATTTGAAAAAAAACAGACTATTACAAAAATTGAGACTTTCATAAAGAATTTAGATGAAGAGATCAGAAAGATTATTTTAGACCTTGATGAGAATATACTTAAAATAGCTTTAGATATAGCAAAAAAATTGGTTTTTAAAGAAATTGAGACAGACCGAGAATTATTAATTAGGATAATTAGAGAGGCACTTAATTACATTGCAGAAGGTACCGAGATCCTCATTAAAGTAAATCCTGAAGATATAGATTTTCTTGAAAGCAAATTGGAGTTCTTTTCACAGAATTACAAGATTAAAATACTATCAGATATGTCAATTTCCAAGGGTGGTTTGTTTATCGAGACCACGCTTGGTGTAATAGATGCTACCTTTGAAAAGCGATGGGAGAAGATTTTAACAACCTTTAATGGAAAATTAAATAAATCTCCGGAATGATTTACAGACCAATAGTAGAATGAAGTGTAAAGAATTTCTCGGTGGATCCAGAGCTTTTGAGAAAAAAATAAGAGACATAATACCTTTTGAAATATA
>JBCNVC010000312.1:0-913 GCA_039630395.1 Candidatus Kryptonium sp.
CTTTTTTTAACAGCGAACGGCATTTCAGTCTTTTAAGTTTGTTTATAAATTCAACAACTTCATCAAAATTATTTGTTATCAACACAAACCCACCATTTTCTCTTATCCTTTCTATCATATTGATTTGCTCCTTCCTTAATCCCTTCCTCGCATCTTTATACCTATCACTTTTTAATTCAATCGCAAAGAAAAATGAATTACAACATCCAACAACATCTGGAACTCCATCAGTCCCTTTCTTGCCTTCTCTTGGATGGTAAAAAAATACATTAGCTTTTCTTAAAAACTCATTGACTTTTCTTTGTAATTCTTTCTCAACCAAAGCCGTTGATTTGATATGTTTGATCTGTTTCTTCCTTGAAATAAAACTTTCGCTCTGTGTTATACTTGTGATATTTCAAAGTTATCCAAATATCACCAGTTTCATCATCTTTTTCAATATCAACATCATCTGGAATACCATACGGATTTTCAAATTTGTAATTCCAATCTATTAAAAGATTTGACTGTGCTCCATAGTCAACATCAGCAAATCCAGCTGCGTAAACTCCAAGAGAGCACATTAAATCAAGATAATTGTAAACAAGATACTCTAAATAATCATTAGTAATTTTCACATCAGTTCCAAAAATTTCAACATTTCCAGTGAAATTGAACTCGTTTATAGCACAGAATTTATAGAATTGATAATTCTTTATCACTTGATGAATGTATTTCAATCTCGCAAGCAAGAATGTATTGTTCGCTGGATTAAAAAATGGATTTTCAATCAAAATATAATCATTTGTTGAAAGATTTATATCAGGTGCACCAGATGATATTGTGTGGCTGCCCCAGTATGGATAATTATCGTAAACAGCTGGATAAAACTTTTTGAAAACATCATCAGGAAAATAAACATTAACAAAAACTT
>JBCNVC010000313.1:0-716 GCA_039630395.1 Candidatus Kryptonium sp.
TGGTTTTTAGGTATCCCCTCTCTGAAAATTCCTTTAAGATACTCCTTGGCAATTTCATAAGCTTCTCTTCATCTACCATGTTGAAGGAAACTTCAACTCCTTCGTAGCTTATCCTTCCACCAACTATCAGGTCAAGCCCAAAAAGGGAGTCCAGAAATTCCTCCGTTTTAACCTTAGAGTTTTCTATTTTTAAAGAATAGGCATAAAAGTCCTGCTCAAAACACGGGTTCACAAAACCCTGTTCCCAGATTCTTTCACCCTCCCACTGGGAGAAACCTGGACATGTGAGGTCCATAGCAAGGTATTCACCTTTTATGAAGAAGGGATATTGTTTGCATGTGTATGGTTTTTCCTCCTCTATGAGACAGCCAACGCCATCCCTTAAGTATATGCATCCTTTATTGTCTTCTTTGAGCCTGAAGTAGGCGCAGAGTAGCCTTTGTTCCTTTCCTTCATCATCCAGTTCAATGTTAATGACTATGGGGAAGTGTCTGGAAAGCGGGATAACCTCATCAAGAACCACAAAGGTCCTGTCCGGCACAAGGCAACAGCTCTGAGGGCAGGAGCTCTTCAGACAGCTCCATCTGAGATTTTTGTGTCTTTCCGTATCAAGTAGTTCAACCTTTGAAAAAAAGCATGACAGGATAAAGTATGAGATACTAATAACCAGTTTCATAGTCATATCCTGACAAATTACGATGTTTATGTTAGATTCA
>JBCNVC010000313.1:724-912 GCA_039630395.1 Candidatus Kryptonium sp.
TATGGTCTTAGAAGAGCACAAAGAAAAACTGAGAAAATCGTGCAGGAAATAATGGGAGCTAACGGCGATGGTTAAAGAAGTAAAGAGAAGCCTTCTGTTTTCTTTAGAATTTGCCAATACAGGAAAAAAGGAATTTTTGCAAAGGCTCTGGAATGCTTACAAAGAGGTGATGGAACACTTCATCAATG
>JBCNVC010000314.1:0-906 GCA_039630395.1 Candidatus Kryptonium sp.
GTTTGTGATTTGTGAGAATCGAACCAGTGTGGAATTTAAACCTTTCTCCAATATATCATCAGCACGAACATAATAAACATTCACACCATCTTCTTTTTCTATCCTTGTCACCTCTGCTCTGTAAATCCCATAAAACCTGCCGAACATCTCCGTCCCGCCACTGCCAATAAGCCTGCCATAATTATGTATATCAATTACCTTCATTTTGTCATAACATTAAATATGAAAATCATCAAACTTCCAATGAAACTTAAAAAGGTGCCCCAAAATACAATCATCATCCTACTTATAAATTTCCTATTTTCGACCATCAATTTATCAAGTTCTACCATTTTGACTTTTATCTGCGCCAACTCCTCACGCAAAGAATGCCCATCATTCCCATAATACACACAATTCATCAATTTGTGCACCAACTCCCTAATGTTCTTAATTTCCTCATTCATCTTCTCTAATTCACTTTTCAAATCCTGAATCTTTAAATCCTGCAAAGATACAGTTGTTTTTCTACTCATTTTCGCTCCCCTTTATTGCTATTCCTATTTTTTCTACATAGTCAAGAATTATTTCGCTAAATACTTCGCTTGCATCTAGGTTTTCTTTACTTATATAGTCCATCAAACTGTTTACCAGCCTCCATAGTTTTCTACTGCAAATTATGTAAAGATGCTCCTTGCCACCATAAGAAAAATACATAAAATTCCTATCTATCGTATCGCCATACTCCGTGAAAAGTTTATTCAAAATGTTACCAAGATCATCCAAGGTCTTGATTTCCTTCTTGACTTTTTGAAACCTCTTCGCCAAATCCGGCGACAACGCCTTCCTTATATTCCTTTCAACCTCCCCAATCAACTTATCAAAAGCATCCCTATCCGTAAACCCCATCAACTCCTTCATAGCCTT
>JBCNVC010000315.1:0-892 GCA_039630395.1 Candidatus Kryptonium sp.
CAAATTTTGAAATTTAAATTAAGAAAATTAAGACCGCCCCGATTCTCACAAGAGTGCGGGGTAAAATTTTTTCCGAATTTAATTTTATGTTTAAATTCCACACTGGTTCGATTCTCACTGATATAGCCAAGCTTGGTTTTACTATGACCAAGGTAGTTTAAATTCCACACTGGTTTGATTCTCACTTTCAGTGAGACGGCTAAACTTTTCAGGGCAAGATATGTTTAAATTCCACACTGGTTCGATTCTCACATGAAATTTGCTTTCTCGTGGGTTGATTTCAAGTATGTTTAAATTCCACACTGGTTCGATTCTCACGCTTCCTCACAACAAATTAAAGCCGTTTCTTGATTTGTTTAAATTCCACACTGGTTCGATTCTCACTATGTTCCGAAGTATGATTGTTTGATAGTGAAGAAGAGTTTAAATTCCACACTGGTTCGATTCTCACGTTTTTAATTGTTTTATCGTTTTATCGTTCACCATTGTTTAAATTCCACACTGGTTCGATTCTCACAATTAGTGCAAATGTTTGCACGAAAAAATAACAAATGTTTAAATTCCACACTGGTTCGATTCTCACGTATCTCCAACGCTTACATAATAATATGTGTTCGGAGTTTAAATTCCACACTGGTTCGATTCTCACACTAACATACTCATCATAATACTTGATGAACCTTATGTTTAAATTCCACACTGGTTCGATTCTCACTCATTATCCTGCCAACAGGCTGAATCGGATTTGAAAGTTTAAATTCCACACTGGTTCGATTCTCCAAGACCAGTTAAACAGTTTAAGAGCTGAAGAGCAAAAAGTTTAAATTCCACACTGGTTCGATTCTCCCTTTATAAAAGTAGAAAATTTCGCACGAAAACGCAAGTTTTTGAC
>JBCNVC010000316.1:0-890 GCA_039630395.1 Candidatus Kryptonium sp.
TCTATTGAATATGAGGTTGAGACAGAGTTTAGAGAAGAATCGTATTGTAATAAATTTGCAGCTGAATTTTTAGTACCCTCTGAGGATATAAAAAAAGAATTAAAAAATGTTTTCATCGATAAGAACACCCTTCCTGAAATTTTAAGTAATTTTTCAAGAATTTACGCAGTAAGCAAACAAGTAATTCTATTAAGGCTTTTATATTTAGATCAAATCTCAGCCGAGGAATATAAAGAATTTAAAAAATATTTGGAGGAAAAAGGGGGAAAACCTCAGTATACGATTAGAAGGTGGAATAAGGTTTTTAAAAATAGAGTGGGGAATGTTGTTATTAAAAAGGTAAAAGCGTCTCTTCGGGGTAACAAAATTTCTTTTTATGAGGCGTTAAATATTCTTGATATGAAAATAAAGTACGCAGAGAAATTATTATATGAGTAGGCCTTCTAAGCCGTGGGTTGCAGGTTCGAGTCCTGCCGGGCGCGCTAAAATTTGCAAATTTAAGCAAAAAATCGTGTATTAAAGATAAAATCAGAAATGACAAATAAGTGACAAAAACCAAAAAGGGGGAAACAAAACAATGACACTCTACGAATTCATCAAAAGATACGAACGCGGGGATTATGCCGAACTACTTAACAAATTCAAGTTTAAATTCCCATCAATGTTTGAGCTTACCCGCGAAATCGAAGTAATCCCCTGGCAACCCGACTTTGCAATAGCCGATAAAAACCCAGAAGTAATAAATCAACTTGAATTCTACGAGTTTCTTTTAAAAAACAACATCATAACCGAGGAAGATTATAAAAAACAAACCGAAAAACTCGGAAGACAATACTCATCAAGAACAGAAGCAGTTTCATTCATTCAAACCAAACAAGTCTCGTTCAGAT
>JBCNVC010000317.1:0-881 GCA_039630395.1 Candidatus Kryptonium sp.
ATAAACTACATAATACAGGAAAAACCGAGAGGTCTCGCAGAAGGACTTATTTTAAGCGAGGAATACGTGCGAGGTAGTCCCGTCTTATATCTTCTTGGGGACAACATTCTATACGGTCATAGTTTAATAGACCTTCTTCGTGAGGCTCAGGAAGACATATTGCGAAATAGCGGAGCTTACGTGTTTGGATATTATGTGCATGACCCTCAGAGGTTTGGTATAGTTGAGTTTGATGAGGAAGGTAATGTAATTTCAATTGAAGAAAAGCCTGAAAATCCTAAATCCCATTACGCTATTATTGGAGTTTATTTTTTTGACCAGATGGCGTATGAAATAGCAAAAGAAGTTAAGCCATCGAAGAGAGGAGAGCTGGAGATAACCTCTATTCTTGAAAGCTATTTAAATATGAAAAAACTAAAGGTTAAGCTCCTTGGTAGAGGCTTTGCTTGGTTTGATGCGGGAACTTATGAAAGCTTTCTCGAAGCGGGTCAGTTTGTAGCAACTATTGAAAAAAGAGCTGGTCTAATGATAGGCTCCATTGAAGAAATAGCGTACAGAAATGGCTGGATTAGTGCGGAAGAATTGCTTAAACTTGCAGAACCTCTTAGAAAAACCGAATATGGAAAATATTTGATAGCTTTAGCGGAGGGGAAGTTATGATAGAAAAGCTGAATATTAGCGTTGTTATTCACACGTATAATGAGGAAAGAAACATAAGAAATTGCTTAGAATCCGTAAAGTGGGCTGAAGAGATTCTTGTCTGCGATATGTATAGTGAGGATAGAACTGTAGAAATAGCGAGGGAGTATACAGATAGAATAGTGTTTTTTGAAAGAGTTGGCTATGTTGAACCAGCGAGGCAGTATGCAGTAAATCAAACA
>JBCNVC010000318.1:0-879 GCA_039630395.1 Candidatus Kryptonium sp.
AATCGAACCTGTGAGGGATTGAAACCAAAATACTTAACACAAGAAATAAAAACTTTGATTGGTTTGAATCGAACCTGTGAGGGATTGAAACACCGAATTGCCGCTATCCGTTGGCTCGAAATCGCTTGTTTGAATCGAACCTGTGAGGGATTGAAACAAATTGAAATTTTTTTCGATTCCATCCACAAATTTTCGTTTGAATCGAACCTGTGAGGGATTGAAACAAGATGTATTGGAGGGAAGCAAAGCATTACGCTATTAGTTTGAATCGAACCTGTGAGGGATTGAAACAAAAACTTTCCATTTACTTTGATTTTAATATAAGGGAGTTTGAATCGAACCTGTGAGGGATTGAAACGGATAAGTAGCAAAATACTTGTATCCACGCCAAAGCATAGTTTGAATCGAACCTGTGAGGGATTGAAACAAGGAACACCACCCGAGGAATAAAATAAGAAAATCCTGTTTGAATCGAACCTGTGAGGGATTGAAACTTGAAGACGAATTGCTTTTTAAAAGCACGCCAAGGGCTGTTTGAATCGAACCTGTGAGGGATTGAAACACAACATTAACTTTAATAATACTACATACAAAGATACGTTTGAATCGAACCTGTGAGGGATTGAAACTTCACTATATGGTAAAATCCTTGTTTATTCAGCGTTTGAATCGAACCTGTGAGGGATTGAAACTCCCTCCCAGGGGCGCAAGGTTTTGTTGTTGATCCTGGTTTGAATCGAACCTGTGAGGGATTGAAACCATTATGGGGAGAGTGTTTGGTATGGTTCAAGTTCGGTTTGAATCGAACCTGTGAGGGATTGAAACTAAATCCTGAGCAAATCTAAAGTATCCACCTTTTTGAGTTTGAATCGAACCTGT
>JBCNVC010000319.1:0-875 GCA_039630395.1 Candidatus Kryptonium sp.
CTTTATCATGTATCCGAAGAAGATCGGCATTTTAACACGAAATTGTTCAGCTATTGATTTAACCATAAAATTAGGACCATTTCCAATATATGTCATTGCGCCGAACATAACCGCACTTACCGAAATCGCTTGAACATACCTCCACGAATCAGGTGTTATAGGAAGAACATTAAAATTATGTGAAAATTCAAGATGAGCTAAGTCGTTTGGAGATAGCAATCCAAGCATAGCTTTCATATGAATTGGATTATCAACATTTAATCCGTGAAGTCCAAATGCTGCACTAAGAAAGTTTAAATATGTTGGCGCATTGTCAAGAAAGCTTGATAAAACCCCAGTGCCCCAGAAAAATTGTCCCGGATGTGTGATCCCGAGTTTTTCAGCGTTAAGCTCAAGCCAGTCAAGAGCTGGAACCATCGTCGCAAAAATCCCCGCAAATAAAATAGCAACCTCTTTGATGGGAATGAAATTGAAGTCGTTTCTTTCATGGATTTCTCTCTTCGTAGTTAGATAACTCGCAACCGCTGAAGCGATCATTATAATTTCGCGGATTGGCTCTTTGAGGAAAACTGCACCAAGAATTATCAAAAGAAATATAACATTGTGTAATCCCTCAACAACTGCTTCTTCTCCTTTTGACTCAATTTCTCTTTCCATCTCATCAGGTAGCTTCTTATAATTATACCTATCAATGATGTAGAAGATCAATAAAATCAAACCAACAGAAATAAGCCAGATATACCAAACCCTTGTTATCACCCAGAAAAACGGGACACCTTTAAGATAACCCAAGAAAAGAGGAGGGTCACCAATAGGAGTTAACATTCCACCTATATTTGAAACGATAAAGATAAAAAACACAATATGATAAGCTG